>JBPYEF010000418.1:0-5877 GCA_051985875.1 Hyphomicrobiaceae bacterium | reverse complement strand
TGTTGCCGACCACGGCCGCGCAGTTCAGCCAGGGCGCGGGGCCCGAATGGCTGAACGCGCTCGTCGCCTCGCTCGGGCGCGGACAATGGCTGCACATCGTCATCTACGTGGCGCTGATCGTGTTCTTCGCCTTCTTCTACACCGCGATCGTCTTCAACCCGCAGGAGACGGCCGACAACCTGAGAAAGTACGGCGGCTTCCTGCCGGGCATCCGCCCCGGGGCGCGCACCGCGGAGTACATCGATTACGTGCTGACGCGCATCACCGTCGTCGGGGCGATCTACCTCTCGGTCGTGTGCGTGCTGCCCGAGCTGCTGATCTCCTATGCCTCGGTGCCATTCTACTTCGGGGGCACCTCGCTCTTGATCGCGGTCAGCGTCACCATGGACACGGTCGCGCAGGTGCAGGGCCATCTGCTCGCGCATCAATACGAAGGGCTGATCAAGAAGGCGAAGCTCAGGGGGGCGACGCGGCGATGAACCTGATCCTGCTGGGGCCTCCCGGCGCCGGGAAGGGGACACAGGCCAAGCAGATCGCCGCGACGCACGGGCTCAAGCAACTTTCCACCGGCGACCTGTTGCGCGCGGCCGTGACCGCCGGGACGGCGATGGGGCAGCGTGCCAAGGCGATCATGGACCGGGGCGAGCTCGTCCCCGATGCGGTCGTCGTCAGGATCATCTCCGAGCGCATCGATGAGCCCGATTGCCGGGCGGGCATCATTCTCGACGGGTTTCCGCGCACTTTGCCCCAGGCCGATGCCCTCGATGCGCTGATGAAGGAGAAGAAGAAGGTCCTCGATGCGGTGATTGAGCTCAAGGTCGACGATAATCAGCTGGTCGAGCGGATCGTCGGCCGCTTCAGCTGTGCCACGTGCGGGGAGGGCTATCATGACCGATTCAAGCGACCCAAGGTGCGCGGGGTATGCGACATCTGCGAGGGCAGCACGTTCATCCGCCGCCCCGACGACACCGCCGAGACGGTGAACCGGCGGCTGATGGTGTACTACCGGGAGACCTCGCCACTGATCGGTTACTACTACTGCAAGGGCAATCTCGAACGGGTCGACGGCATGGCCAGCATCGATCAGGTGAGCGCGGAGATCGACGCGGTGCTGTCCCGGATCAAAACAGGAACACGTCGCCGGCGGCGCAGTTGACGGCCGCCCGGCGGGTCAGGTAGAAGGTGCTGAAAATTTCACGCCTGGAAGCGCAAGCGATGGGGTCTGGCGGGGCAAACGCCGGAGGGCTCGCTGGCTGCGTTGCCGTTGGCATGTTGCGGTTCGCTCGCGGCGGGCGTTCCCGGCAACAGGGATCGCCGCGCTCGGCAGTTCTCGCGATCTAGGAGAAGCATGTGGCCCGCATTGCAGGCGTCAACATTCCCACGCAAAAGCGCGTGATCATCGCGCTTCAGTACATTCACGGCATCGGCCCGAGATTCGCCCGCGACATCTGCAGCAAGGTCGGCATCCCCGACCAGCGTCGCGTCAATGAGCTCACCGACGCCGAAGTGCTGCAGATCCGCGAGGCCATCGACCGCGATTACGTCGTGGAGGGCGACCTCAGGCGCGATGTTGCCATGAACATCAAGCGCCTGATGGATCTCGGCTGCTACCGCGGGCTGCGCCATCGCCGCGGCCTGCCGGTTCGCGGCCAGCGCACGCACACCAATGCCCGCACGCGCAAGGGCAAGGCGCGGCCGATCGCCGGCAAGAAGAAGGTGACCGCCTGAGGACGACCGACCGCGACCGGCGGCCGAGGGCGCAAAGCGCCGCGGGCCAAGCATGCGGGCGCGAATTTCCCGTTCATTCCGGAGTTCTGATCGATGGCCAAAGAACAGCCCCAGGCCGGCAGCCGCAGCAAGCCGCGTCGGCGCGAGCGCAAGAACATCACCTCGGGTGTCGCGCACGTCAGCGCCACCTTCAATAACACGATGATCACCATCACCGACGCGCAGGGCAACACCATCGCCTGGTCGTCCTCGGGCACCATGGGGTTCAAGGGCTCGCGCAAGTCCACCCCCTACGCCGCGCAAATGGCCGCCGAGGACGCCGGCAAGAAGGCGATGGAGCACGGCATGAAGGTTCTCGAAGTCGAGGTGATGGGGCCGGGCTCGGGGCGGGAATCGGCGCTCAGGGCGCTGCAAGCCATCGGCTTCCAGATCACCTCGATCCGCGACGTGACGTCGATCCCCCACAATGGCTGCCGGCCGCGCAAGCGTCGCCGGGTGTAGCGACAAGGATGACAGGGCGGCGCGGTTCGACCGCGCCGGGCATATGCCCCGGGCAGGGATTTTGCCCGCGACCGAGATGACAACAGCAAGCGTGAGGCCCACCGTGGTGAACGTGCTACAGAAGAATTGGCAGGACCTGATCAAGCCGACCAAGCTCGAGATTCAGCCGGGCCGGCAGAAGAACCAGTTGGCGACCATGGTCGCCGAGCCGCTCGAGCGCGGCTTTGGCATGACGCTCGGCAACGCGCTGCGCCGCGTGTTGCTCTCCTCGCTGCAGGGGGCCGCCATCACCACGGTACACATCGATGGCGTGCTGCACGAGTTCTCCTCAATCCCAGGGGTTCGCGAGGACGTTACCAACATCGTGCTGAACATCAAGGAGATCGCGCTGCGCGTGCATTCCGAGGGCGTCAAGCGCATGGTCTTGAAGAAAGAAGGCCCCGGTCAGGTCAAGGCCTCCGATATCGAGACCAGCTCCGAGGTGGAGATCCTCAACCCCGAGCACGTGATCTGCACCCTCGATCAGGGTGCGGCGATCCGCATGGAATTCACCGCCAGCATGGGTAAGGGCTATGTTCCGGCCGAGCGCAACCGGCCGGACGATGCGCCGATCGGCCTGATCCCCGTCGACAGCCTGTTCAGCCCGGTGAAGAAGGTCTCCTATCGCGTGGAGAATACCCGCGAGGGCCAGATTCTCGACTACGATAAGTTGACGATGACGGTGGAGACCGACGGCTCGGTCAGTGCCGAGGATGCGGTCGCGCTCGCGGCTCGCATCCTGCAGGACCAGCTGGCGGTGTTCATCAATTTCGAGGAGCCGAAGAAGGCGATCGAAGAGAGCGCCAAGCATCCCGAACTTGCCTTCAACGCGGCACTGCTGAAGAAGGTCGACGAGCTCGAGCTGTCGGTACGCTCGGCGAACTGCCTGAAGAACGACAACATCGTCTACATCGGCGATCTGATCCAGAAGACCGAGGCGGAGATGTTGCGCACCCCGAATTTCGGGCGCAAGTCGCTGAACGAGATCAAGGAGGTGCTGGCGAGCATGGGGCTGCACCTCGGCATGGAAGTGCCCAACTGGCCGCCCGAGAACATCGAGGACCTGGCCAAGCGCTTCGAGGATCAGTACTGATCGGTGGCGCTGAGGAGCGCAGGCTAATTTGGCAGGGGAAGGGGAATGCGACACAAGAAGTTGGGACGGCGCTTCAGTCGCGACAGCGCGCACCGTCAGGCGATGTTTGCCAACCTGGCAGCCTCGCTCATCCAGCACGAGCAAATCATCACCACCCTTGCCAAGGCCAAGGATCTGAAACGGGTGGTCGACAAGTACATCACGCTCGCCAAGCGTGGCGACTTGAACTCGCGGCGATTGGCCGCCGCCCGCATGCGCGACGAGGCGATGGTCAAGAAGCTGTTCGACGTGCTGGCCCCGCGCTACAAGGGCCGCTCGGGTGGTTACACGCGGGTGCTGAAGGCCGGCTACCGGCGCGGGGATTCCTCTCCCGTGGCGGTGATCGAGTTGGTCGACCGTGACGTAAGCGTCAAGGGCAAGGACGACAGAGCCCGCCATGCGGCGATGCAGGCCGCGCAGTCCGGCTGAGGACGCCAAGGAGGCGCGGGCTGGCGATCGGCGCCTTCACTGCCTACGGAACTCTTCATACTCCCCGCCGATCGCGCCCGCCATGCGCGTGGCGAGGCCCGCAAGCCACCCCGGCCTTCGGGCGGCAAGATCTGCGGCAATGCCGTGGCGATCGCCGCTGCCGAGATGCACATTGGCAACCTCAATCCCCATTGTCTCGAGCACGGCAGCGGACGCTTGCGCGAATGCCGCCTCGTCCGCATCGATCTTGCGGTTGTTCGGGGAAAGGCGGCGCACGACGATGCGGTCGTTGACCGCATACCAAGGGTCGGGGGCGCGGTAGGGGCCGGAAGCCAACGCCGCGCAATGGATCGTGTCGTTGATCGGACTGTGGATGCGATACCAGCCGGAAACCAGCAATGCCTTGGCCTCGCGCACGATGGGACCGCCGCGCCAATCGTCGACCCTCCCGACCCAGCGCGGCCGGCCGAGGCTGCCGACGCCGGCCACGCGGCGCTGCGTCTTGATCGCGACCGAGGGTTCCGGCATCGCGGCGGTGAGCACCTTGCGATAGCGCGCCGGCGCGACCTCCGGGGTCGCCGCGTCGAGCTTCTTCCAGAATTTGGCGCGGTCCCGCTCCGGCACCACCACCAGGTCCCGCAACCAGGCGCGGTCGCGCTCGAGGATGATCGGCGACGGCGTCGCAAGGCCCTGGCGATAGCCCTGCAGGATCGCTCGGCAGGTATCTTCCGCCGAGACGCGGCCGTTGGCCGTGAGCGCGCTGGTGGCGAGGCGGAGGAGATCGAGCGGGTAGGGCATCTCGGCGGCCTCGTCGAAATCGTTGACGCCCCACACCAGGCGTCCGTCGACATCGCGCCAGGTACCGAAGTTCTCGAGGTGGATGTCGCCAACCGCAAGCACCGCCGGCGCCGTGGCGAGCTCGGGGCAGATCTCGAACACGGTCTCGGCCCAGCGCCAGTAGCTGGCGCGCAGGAAGGCGAAGGCGCTGGAACGCATCTTCGTGTGCTTGCGTTCCAGGTCATTTTCGATCAGCTCGCCCTCCAGCGCGGCGCGGAGCCAGGCCTCGTAGGCGCGCGTCGAGTGCAGGATGCTTGGCATTGCTAGCGTCCTCCCCCCGGCAACGGCCGATCCTAAAAGTGGCCGATTTGCAGGGCAATTTTGCGCAGCGGCCGCCGATACCACCGGGCGGCGCGCTCGGTTATATTTGCGACGGCCGCGGCGAATCGGTCGCGCACCAAAGGGCATTGGCGATGGACGGATCGACGTTGCGTCTCCCGACAGGGGCAGCTTCCATGCGCGCGTCCCTGGTCGCGGCCGGCGCCTGGCGCGCTGCGCGCGTCGTAGGAAAACATGGACTGGGTGCGCTCGCTTTGTGCGCTCGCTTTGCCGGTGCGCGGATGGCCAGTGGGCCCGTTTGCAGTGGCTTCGTTTGCAGTGCGCTCGTTTGCAGTGGGTTCGTTTGCAGTGCGCTCGTTTGCAGTGCGCTCGTTTGCAGTGCGCTCTGGTACCCCGCCGCCGCCCAGCGCGCGGAGGTGCCGCCGACGCGCGAGACGGCGTACTACTCCTTTGCGCCGATCGTCAAGAAGGTGGCGCCGGCGGTGGTCAACGTCTATGTGCGCGCGCGTGTGCAGACGTTCGTGTCGCCGTTCGCGGACGATCCGCTGTTTCGCCGCTTCTTCGGCGAGAGCATGGGCATGCCGGCCGAGCGCATCCAGAATTCGCTCGGCTCGGGGGTCATCGTCAGCCCGAGCGGCATCGTCGTGACCAACACCCACGTCATCAAGATCGGTGGGGCAACTGAGATCAAGGTCGGCCTCGCCGATCGGCGCGAGTTCGACGCCAAGGTGATCCTGCAGGACGAAAGGGCCGACATCGCCGTGCTCAAAATCGAGGGTGGTGACAATCGCTTTCCCTACCTCGAGTTTGAGGATTCGGACCGGGCGGAGGTGGGCGATCTCGTGCTGGCGATCGGTAACCCGTTCGGGGTCGGGCAAACGGTGACGAGCGGCATCGTCTCAGCGCTGGCGCGCACGGAGATCGCCAAATCC
>JBPYEF010000417.1:0-5575 GCA_051985875.1 Hyphomicrobiaceae bacterium | reverse complement strand
GATATCGCGGGGGCAAGTACGGCTTTTGCTCTGGATACAGCACAGTTACGCGCCGGGCGAACATGTGCAGGAATGTCAACCATAAAGTTCGCAGCGCACTCAGCATGGCACCCTCGGTCTCAGGAGTTGTTGGCCAGTAAGACCGCGCCCGTCGCCACTAAATTGAGGAGGGCGAGCGGCAGCATGAGTTTCCAGCCGTAGGCCATCAGCTGGTCGTAGCGCGGCCGCGGCAGACCCGCGCGCAGCAGAATGAAGAGGACGACGAACAAGGCCGTCTTGAGCAGAAACCAGATGACTGGTGGCAGAAGTGGACCCCGCCAGCCGCCCAGGAACAGCGTGGTGATCATGGCCGAGATGAGGATGATGCCGATGTATTCGCCAATAAAGAACATGCCGAACTTCATCCCCGAGTACTCGGTATGGTATCCGGCAACGAGCTCGTTCTCGCCCTCGGGCAAATCGAATGGCAGGCGATGCGTTTCGGCAATCCCGGCGACAAGGAACACGACGAAGCCGAGGAACTGTGGGCCGATGAACCACATGCCGCGCTGCGCATCGACGATGGCACGCATGTTGAACGAGCCGGCGATGGCAACCACGCCGGCGAGCGACAGCCCCATGAAAACCTCGTAGCTCAGCATCTGCGCCGCGGCGCGCATCCCACCCAGGAGGGAATACTTGCTGTTGGAGGCCCAGCCGGCGAGCACGACGCTGTAAACGGAGACAGCGGTCATGCCGAGAAAGAACAGCAGGCCGATATCGAGGTCGGGGGCGATGCCGATTGTCGGCGAGACCGGAATGACCGCAAACGCCAGCAACATGGCAACCATCACCACCGCGGGTGCGAGCACAAACACTGGACGGTCGGCGAAGGGGGGCACCCAATCCTGCTTGAAGAGGATTTTAATCATGTCGGCCGCAACCTGCAGTGTGCCGAACGGACCCGCGCGGTTTGGCCCGTAGCGGTCCTGGAACAACCCGAGCAGGCGGCGCTCGATCCAGGTCAGCATCGCCGCCGCTCCGACCAGCACGATCAGAATGCCGAACACGTTGACGAGGCCCCAGTAAACCGCGCTCATGAGACCGCCTCGACGTTGCCTACGCGACTTAACCCCGCGAACGCGGGAAGCGCGGTTGCGGCGAACCCGCGTGCGCCTGTGCTCAGCGCCGCGACCCCATGCGGCAGCGCCGGGTGAATGCTCACCTTGGCGTGAACCGCTGCCGGCGTGAGCGCGACTGCAACCGTTTCGCCATCGGCAACGGCGAGCGTGGCGGCATCCTGCGCATTGAGCGCGATGCGCACCTGGCCGCTGCGCTCGAGGATCGCGGGCGCCAGCGCCGACAGCTCCTCGCTGCCGAACAGCTCGTACTGCGGCACGATCAGCCATTCGTGCTCGCGCGGCGCAAACGGCGGCGGCACGTCCCGGGCATAGCCGCGCGAGGCGAGCCGCGAACCCAGCAGGCGCACGCCTGCGTCCCCGCCGGCCATTGCGCCGCCGACCTCGGCCTGGAACTTGTTCAGCGCTTGCACCGAATTCCAGGCCGGCGCCCAGATATAGGGATAGAGCGCGGCGGGCATGGTCCCGTAGTATCCCTCCATCGAGTTGGTGTACGGCCCGTCGTCATGGGGCGGAGGTTTTGGCTCGAACACGCTGCGATCGGCGTGCAGCGCGGTGCGACCGCTGTAGCGGTGCGGTTCGCTGGCGATGCGATTGCCGTCGACGCGAAAGCCGGTGCCCGGAGCCGCCGCACCAATCGCAGCAAGCGCGGGCATCTCCTTGGCCAGCGCGGCGATGGCATCGTCCAGCGAGCGCCATGGAGCACTGCGCCCGCACGCGACGGCAGCAGCATTGAGCCACTTCCAGCTGGCAACGATATCGTCCTCGGGAAACAGCAGCTGAAAGTAGCGTTGTGCGCGGCCCTCATTGCTCACCAGCGTACCGCTCGCTTCGGCGAACGTGCCGGCAGCAAGCACGAGCTCGGCCTGCTGCACGGTGTCATTGCGCACGTGATCGAGGGCGATGACGTGCACGGCCGCGCCGAGGGCTGCATCCACCGTCGCCGCATCGGCGCGGCGATAAAGGTCGTTCTCCAGCACCACGACGGTGCGCGCCCGGCCATCGCGCAGCGCCGTCAAGGCGGCCGACAATGGCTGCGCGCGCATCAAGGCAAGCCCTAGGCTGTTGCATTCCGGCACGGTCAGCACGATGCGCGCGGTCCGCCCCGTCCGACACAGAGCGTCCGCGACGTTGCCGGCTGCGCCGATCACCGCCTCGCTGCCGGCACCGGCACCAGACACGACCAGCGGCCGACGCGCCGCCGTCAACGCCGTCGCTATGCGCGCCGCCAGCCGTTGTACCGGCTCGGCGAGATCCGCCACCTTCGGTGCCGTCGCATCGATCGCGTGTGCAATGGCAAAACCGAGCCGGGCGATGTCGGCGGGTGCCGCCCGATAGGCGAAACTCGCCACGTCGTCGAGCCGGGTGGGTGCGGGTGTGGCGAGGGCGAGCGGGCTCAGCACATCGCGGGCGGCTTCACGCACCGCAGCGTCCTGCCAGCGCGGCACGTGCAGACGTTCCGCCGTCGCCATGCCCGCCTGGCGTACCGCCTGACGCAGGCTCAGGGCCAGTCGCGGCGCCGTCTCGGCCACATCCTCGCCGAGCACCAGCACGGCATCGCAATCTTCTGCTTCGCGCAGCGAGGCTGTCGCTGCATGCCCTTCGCGCAGAGTGGCAAGGATGGTTGACAGAAGGCGCTCCTCGCGCGACCCCAGACCGGAATAGAAGCGCTCCGCACCGACCAAACGACGCAGCGCGAAATTGGCCTCGAGCGAGGCGCGCGGCGAGCCAATGCCAATGGCATCCTGCTCGCACAGCAGTTCCGACAGCCGCGACAGCGCGGCGCTGCGCGTGACCGGGCTGGCGACGCCGCCGGTGGCGGTCAGCGAGCGGCGGATGCGCCGCTCGCTATTGAGGAAGCCGTGGCCGAACCTACCGCGGTCACAGAGGAAATAGCCGTTCACCTCGCCGTTGTAGCGATTGAGTACGCGGCGGACGTCGCCCTGGCGTGCATTAGGGGTGGTGTTGCAGCCGAGTCCGCAATGCACGCACACCGAGGGCGCACCCTTGAGGTCCCACTTGCGCGTATAGACCTCGCCCAATGTCTTGTCGGTGAAAACGCCCGTCGGACACACTTCGACGAGATTGCCGCTGAACGGATTCTCGAGCACCCCGTCCTGGGCACGGCCGAAATACACGTGGTTGTGCGCCGCATATGCGTCGAGATCGCGGCCACCCGCGTAGTCGCGATAGAAGCGGACGCAGCGGTAGCAGGCGATGCAGCGGTTCATCTCGTGGGCGACGAACGGCCCGAGATGCTGATTCCTAAAGGTGCGCTTGGTAAACCGGTACCGGCGGTAGATGTGGCCGGTCATCAGCGTCATGTCCTGCAGATGGCACTCTCCCCCTTCCGGGCAAACGGGGCAATCGTGGGGATGGTTGGTCATCAACCATTCAATGACACTGCGGCGGAAGGCGACCGCCTCGGGATCGTCAATCGAGATGCGAATGCCGTCCGTGGCCGGGGTCATGCATGCCATGACGAGGTGTCCGCTACGATCCTCGGCGTTGCGAAACTCCTTGACCGCACATTGCCGACAGGCTCCCACCGAGCCCAGCGCGGGATGCCAGCAGAAATACGGAATGTCGAGGCCATGCGACAGGCACGCATGCAGGACGTTGTCGGTCGCCGCGACCTGATACTCGCTGCCGTCCACGTGCATAGTCGCCATCATTGGCTCCAGGGGCAGGACTTGCTCCGAATGTGGTGCTCGAAATCGCCGCGAAACTGCTTGAGGCCGCTCTCCAGCGGGGCCATGGCGCCCGGCGCGTGCGCACAGAAGGTCTTGCCGGGGCCGAGGAAGCGCGTGTGCATGGCGAGCACGTCGAGATCCTCCTCGCGTCCCTCGCCGGCCTCGATCGCGGCGAGAATGCGTTCGGTCCACGGCAGACCATCGCGACAGGGAGTGCACCAGCCGCACGACTCCTGGGCGAAGAAATGCTCGAGATTGCGCAGCATGCCGATCGGACAGGTGCGGTCGTCGAGCACGATCAGCGTGCCGGTGCCGAGCCTGCTGCCGGCTTTCTCGACCGAGGAAAAATCCATTGCCACGTCAAGCTGCTCGGGCCCAAGGAATGCAGTCGAAGCTCCGCCGGGTAGGAGACCGCGCAACCGATACCCCTCGCGCATTCCTCCGGCGTGCTCCTCGACGAGCTCGCGCAGCGGCGTGCCCATTGGCAGCTCCCACGCGCCGGGGCGTTTCAGGCGGCCGCTCGCGCCATAGATCTTGGTGCCGCCGTCGGGGCCTAGGCTGAGGCCGCGGAACCAAGCGGCGCCGCGCTCAATGATGTGCGGCACGTTGCACAAGGTCTCGACATTGTTGACGACGGTTGGCCGTCCCCACAATCCGCTCGCCTGAGGAAAGGGTGGTTTGGACCGCGGTAGCGCGCGTTGCCCCTCGAGCGCGGTCAGCAGCGCGGTTTCTTCGCCGCAGATGTAGCGCCCGGCGCTCTTGTGCACGTGCACGTCGAGATCGAAGCCGGAGCCGAGAATGTTGCGACCGAGATAGCCGCGCGCCTCGGCCTCGCCGATCGCCCGCGCGATGCGCTCGGCCGCGAACACATACTCCGCGCGAATGAACAGATAGGCAATCGAGGCCCCTATCGCATAAGCGCTGACAATCACCGCCTCGATCATCTGGTGCGGATCACCCTCGAGCAACAGGCGATCCTTGAAGGTCCCCGGTTCCATCTCGTCGCCATTGACGACGAGGTATTTCTGCCCGGCCGCGTCCTTGCCTCGGGGCACGAAGCTCCATTTCTGTCCAGTGGGGAACCCCGCCCCACCCCGTCCACGCAGCTTTGCGTCGGTGACCTCCTTCATGACCGCCTCTGGCGACATGCTCTTCAGTGCTTTGCGAAGCGATTGATAGCCGCCTGCGCGCTCGTAGCCGTCAATGTCGAGCGGAAGACTGCCAGGGTGGATATTGCGGGTGAGTGGCCGCTCCACGTTCCTCTCCTCACCGGCACGCGTCGAGCAAGGCGTCGACGCGCGCCACGTCCAAGTCGCCATACAGTTCGTCGCCGATCATCATCGCCGGCGCGTGATCGCAGTGCCCCAGGCAGACGATCGGCAGCAGCGTGAAACGGCCATCGACCGTCGTCGCGCCCTGACGAATGCCAAGGCGGCTCTCGATGCGATCGCGCAGTGCGTCACAACCCATGATCCAGCAGGAAACGCTGTCACACAGCAGAATCACGTGGCGACCAACGGGCCGACGAAACACCAGGTTGTAGAAGGTGGCGACGCCATCGAGCTCGTCCGGTGTCATGTCGAGGAGCGCCGCCAGCTCGGCAAGGTGCCGATCGCAAACCCAGCGATGGCGTCGCTGCACCAACCTTAAGGCCTCGATGCAGGCGGCGCGCCGGTTGGGGTAGCGCGAGGCGAGATCCGTGACGGCACGAACCTCGTCTGGGCACAGTCCTGCGTCGGTATCAGCGGTCGACATCGGCCATCA
>JBPYEF010000416.1:0-5539 GCA_051985875.1 Hyphomicrobiaceae bacterium | reverse complement strand
CGGTCGTGACCGTGTATGCGCGGATGGCCGGCGTCCGGCTGGGACCGAGAGCTTAGCCCCCCGGCAAGGAAGGATCTTGGCGCTAGCCAAGCGCGTCATTCCTAAAGTGGGAGCGAGCATGGGAAAGAAACGCATGCTACTCGAGATCGGCATGGGCACGGACATCCGCGGCGCGGACGCGACCAAGGCCGCGTGCCGAGCGCTCAGAGATGCGCTCTGGCGCAACGCCTTGTCGATCGCGGCGGCGCTCGGCCAGACGCCCGACGCCATGCGCATCGAGGTGCGGATCGGCGTGCCGCGCCCGGACACGGTGGATCGTGCGCAGGTCCTGGCCGTGCTTCCCCACGGCCAGGGAACGGTGACGGTTGTCGAGGGCGGCCTCGAGGTTCCCGACGATGCCGGCGGCGACAGCACGATCATCGCCAACGCCTGTGCCATCGTCAGCCTCGATATCGCGTGAGAGGACATGGTGATGAAGACGCGCGTCATCCTGGAGCTCGGATCGGGCAACGACTTGCATGGTGGCGACTACACCAAGGCCGCGCTGCGTGCCGTCGACGATGCCCTGCATCACAGCTCGCTGACCTTCGTGAGTTCGCTGCACCTCGACAGGAACAGCGTGGACGTGGATGTGACGGTCGGTGTGCAACATCCAGAGCACGTCGACCTCGAACGCATCAGGAAATCGCTGCCGATCGGCAATGTAACGGTAAGGGCGGTCAAGGGTGGGCTCGACGTCGCCGACGCCGAAGGCAATGATCGCACGGTGATCGCCAGTGCGGCGCTTGCCGTGCGCATCGAGTCGCCATGATGGCCGCGCGCATGTGCAAGGCAGCGCCGGCGATCGGCGCGCACCGGATAACCGGCAACGCGCTGTGTCGGGCGGCGTCACCGATGATGTGCGTGCCCGTGCGCGGCCCCGCCGCCAAACCCGGCGCGCGATTGGGAGAACGCTGATGGCGCGCATCTTGGTCACGGGGTCCTCGACCGGGCTCGGTCTGATGGCTGGGCAATTGCTGATCGCACAGGGGCACACGGTCGTGCTGCACGGTCGCAACCAGGCGCGGGCGGACGCGGCAATGGCCGGCGCACCCGGCGCGGCGGCGGCCCTCGTCGGCGATCTCGCGCGCATGCGAGAGGTGCAAGCGCTCGCCGAGGCCGGCAATCGGCTCGGCCGATTCGATGCGGTAATTCACAATGCCGGCGTCGGCTATCGCGAGCCGCGGCGACAGGAAACCGAGGATGGGCTCCCCCACATCTTTGCGGTCAACGTGCTTGCCCCCTATCTACTGACCGCCTTGCTGCAGCGACCGGACCGGCTGGTGTATTTGAGTTCGGGAATGCATCATGGCGCGAGCGCCGACTTCGAGGACCTGCTCTGGACGAAGCGGCGCTGGCATGGCGCTCAAGCCTATGCCGAGAGCAAGCTCTATGACGTGATCCTGGCCTTTGCCGTTGCTCGCCTGTGGCCGGAGGTCAAGGCTAATGCACTGGAGCCGGGCTGGATACCGACGCGCATGGGTGGCGCAAACGCGCCGGACGACATCAACAAGGCGCACGTGACGCAGGCATGGCTCGCCGTCAGCGACGATCCGCTGGCACGCGCAAGCGGCGAATACTTCTTCCACCAGAAACTGCGCGCGCCGAACCCCGCCACGCGCAATACCCAGTTTCAGGATCAACTGATCGGCGCCTGCGCGCGGCTCTCTGGCGTCGCACTGCGGTAGCCGAATGCGAGGCATGCCGGTGCGGCCCGGCCGTCGCCGTCCGCCGACCGGTTGCGGGTACCGCGTCCGCTCCCGGACGACCAGGCAGGCGACCGTTGCCGTATGCGTGGTGCGCAAAACGGGTGCTTCTCTCCCGCCGCAAAGCATCGGATAATGCCGCCGCCGGCGATGCGAGCGCGCGACCTTGACGACGGAGGAGTGCTCATGAAGCTGCTCTGGTTCCACCTGATGCCGTATACCGAGCTTCCCGACGACTTTCGTGACAAGCACCCGTCGGTCTGGGTCGACATCCACTCCTCCCTGTTCGACCCGAAGCGCGCCCACGTTATGTACAACGACTTCATGGATGAACTGGAATTCGCGGCGGCCTGCGGCTTCGATGGAATTTGTGTCAACGAGCATCACTCGAACGGCTACGGGTTAATGCCATCGCCCAACCTAATTGCCTCGGCGCTGGCGCGGCGCACTGCCAACGCCGCACTGTGCGTAATGGGCAATTCGCTCGCCCTCTACAATCCGCCCACCCGGGTTGCGGAGGAGTTCGCGATGATCGATTGCATCTCGGGCGGCCGCCTGATCGCCGGCTTCCCGGTCGGTACGCCGATGGACACATGTTACGCTTACGGCCAAAATCCCAGCATGCTGCGCGAGCGCTACCACGAGGCCCACGACCTCGTGCTGCGCGCGTGGACGGAGCGCGATACCTTTGCCTTCAACGGTCGGTTCAATCAGCAGCGCTACGTGAATATTTGGCCGCGCCCGGTGCAGAAGCCCCATCCGCCGATCTGGATCCCGGGTGGGGGGTCCGTCGAGACTTGGCAGTGGTGCGCCGCGATGGACTACGTCTACTGTTACCTGTCGTATTTCGGCTACAAGGCCGGCCGCGCCACCATGGAGGGCTTCTGGAACGAGATGGCGCGGCTCGGCAAGGATCGAAATCCCTACCGGGCGGGATTTCTGCAGTTCGTCGGTGTCGCGGAGAGCCGCGCCGAGGCGATGCGCCTCTACGCGGAAGCGGCGGAATACTTTTACGGCCGCTGCCTGCACGTGGCGCCCAACTTCGCCAGTCCTCCAGGCTATGTCAGCGAAGCCACACAGCGCGCGGGCATCGAGAGTCAGGTGCAGCGCGCCGCCGGTGCCACGCCGCCCCGCCAGCAGGACAAGTTCCAGATGCTAGCGCGCCAGATGGACGACATCGTCGAGCGCGGGTACGTGATTATTGGCTCACCCGACGAAGTAGCCGAGCAGCTGCGCGAGGTCGCAGTCAACCTCAATGTCGGCCACCTGATGTTGCTGCTGCAGTTCGGGAACATGGGCAAGGAGCTCACGCGCTACAATACCGAGCTGTTCGCCAGGCGCGTGATGCCACGGCTCAGAGATCTATTCGTCGATTGGGAGGACCGGTGGTGGCCGCAGCCGATGGCCGCCGCGGCACGCGCCCGCATCACGCCGGTCGAGGCGGTCGCGGCGCAATGAACTACCGCCATCAAGCCGCTGCGCGGCTCTGATGGACGGTTTCAGGCTCGCTTGCGCGAGCCCAGGTCGGTTCCCGACCTGTTAACCGCAGGCTTGCCGCAAGCATCGCCAGCGCCGCCGCCTGGTCCCGCGTTGCCGCGAAACCGCGCCGGTGCCTGCCCCAGCGCCGGCGCGCGAGCAGGCAGGCCGTGCGCTGCCGAACCGGTCGCGGGCCGAGACCGGGGCCGCCGCGCCGCGTCGTCAGCCGCGAGCGACGTAGAGCACACTTCCCTCAAACAGCCGCCGCGCCGTGCGATACACCGCCGCATAGTTGGCGCGGGGCTCGCCATTGTCCGCTCCCTGCTCGACCTTGGCGTCGACGACAGTGATCCCCGAGGCAGGGGCGATGCGGATCTGGGCCGCGCCATCGGTGAGCCGGCGCGCCAATCCGTTGGTGATGCTGCCCGACAAACGCGTTGAGACCGCAAGGCACAGTGCGCCGGTTAGCGGCGTCGCCCGGTGCGCCTGTCCGTTCGACAGCATGCGAACGGCAATGTCCATGTCGGACTCTTCAAGCCGGCGCCCCGAGAGCACGCGCATGCCGACCGGGGCGGCAACGAAGCCAACGAACGGCACGCTGAGGTTGGCCGCCTGCGCAACGTCGCCGGCAATACCCATCGCCACCGCAGCGTTGCGGCGAAGGGCCTCGAGCCGCCCCAGCAGCTCGCCGTTGGCCTCGATCTCGGCGGGAAGCTCGGTCGCGCTTGCACCCAGGGCACTCGCCGGCACGAATACGCAAGGGTTGGCCGCGTCGATCATGCTCACCGGCACCCTACCAAGCCCCGGCACCTCCAGTATGTCCCGGGCTGCGCCGGTCGGCAGGAGCTTGCCGGTTTTTGCCCCCCCTGGCGCCATGAATTCGAGGCGGATTGGCGCTCCGGTTCCGGCAACTCCGTCGAGCTCCATGTCGCCGCCGACGGCGGCCTCCTGCCCGTCCATGGCGAACCGCGAGACGATGATCTTATGGGTATTGGTGTTGTGAATGCGTACTACCGCCAGGCCGTCGCGCGGTCGAGCCACCAACCCCTCATCGACCGCGAACGGGCCGATGGCAGACGACATGTTTCCGCAGTTGCTGTTGTAGTCGACCCGCTCCCTGTCGATGAGCACTTGGGCGAAGGTGTAGTCGACGTCGGCATCAGGACGGCTCGGCGGGCCGACGATGCACACCTTCGATAGCGAGGATACGCCGCCACCCATGCCGTCCAGCTGGCGCATGTTCGGATCGGGCGAACCGATCGCCGCCATGAAAATGGCGTCGCGTTCGGCGCGCGCGCTCGGTAGGTCGCGGGCATGGAAGATAATGGCCTTGGACGTACCGCCGCGCATGAAAACGGCAGGTAGCTTGTGCTGGGGCATGGCTCACCTCAGAGAATTCGCAGCGCGCTCGACGAACACGTCCTTGCCGGCGGATTCGTGCCTGCCTAGGGCGGAGCACGAAATTTTGCCTAAACCAGGCGTCTCCCGCGCGCCAGCGTGAATTTCGGGTCAGGGTCGGAGTTTGCGGCCGCATTGCTGCAGGCACCAGTCGGCCCGCTGGCAGAACTCGGCAGGTGCTTACACAATAGATATTATTTCAATAATTCAATATCTTATGCCTTGGCAACGCGATTACAGGCGCCGTCGCCATGCCCTTTTCCGCGCTGGCCGCGGTGCGGTTCTCGACGCAGCGGCGCAGAAACGCATGGACCTGGGCAGAAATCGTCGCAGCGACCACCGATAAAGCGAAAAGAGCAAGGCCCCACCAAGCGAGCTTGGTGGGGCCTCCGGGGGCTAGAGGAACGTCGAAGCCTTCAGTTGCCCTGGCCAGTGGAAAATCCGGAGTACGCTCCGCCCTGCGGGTCGGACGCGCTTGCAGAGGCGGCGACGCCGGTCAGCACTGACAGGGCGATAATGGTGGCGAGAATGGTCTTCATGATCGGTCTCCCGTTCTTCTTCTCATACTGCAGCTTCGCGAGCCTTTGCTGCTCGCACTGCACAATGTAGCTCGCTGCGCCGCAACTTACAGATCCAGTCACGCATCCGTGACGAACAGTGAAGACGCGCGAATACCAACCGAAAAACCAAGCGACATGAGCACGACGCGCAGGCGCGCCGGTGGGGCGGACTAGACCTCGATTGCGCTTGCGCCGCGACATCCCCAACGCGAGAAGTTCGCGTGGCCTTCTTGGCAACTTCTGCAAGCGCTGCGACGCGGCGAGAGCGACCGACGTGGACGCGATCACTCGCCCGCGCGCTCCGAGCGCGGTCCTGCCGCCGGCGAAGCCCCACTTCATCCTCGCAGGACACGCTTAGTG
>JBPYEF010000415.1:0-3004 GCA_051985875.1 Hyphomicrobiaceae bacterium | reverse complement strand
GTGGCCATAATGCAATAGGTGGCGGTGGTACGCCCGCTGTTCGTCAGCACCTCCCAGCGGGCTTGCGTGCCATTAAATACCGCCGCCCGCACGCGGGCGTTGAACACGATGTCGCGGCGCAGATCGAAGCGGTCGGCCACGTGATTGGCATAGCGCAGCAGCTCGGGCTGAGCGGCATAGCGCTCGCTCCACTCCCAATCCTGCTGCAGTTCCTCGGAGAACTGGTAGGAATACTCGATGCTCTCGACATCGCAGCGGGCCCCGGGATAGCGGTTCCAGTACCAGGTGCCCCCGACACCGCCTCCGGCCTCGAGGACGCGCGCGCGAAGGCCGAGCCCGCGCAGGCGGTGCAGCATGTACATGCCGGCAAACCCGGCGCCGACGACGACGGCATCGAGCGAGGGTCCGGCTCCCGTGCTTTCTTGCGCCATCAGACGCCCCACGCGCGCTCCGCCGCCGGCGAAATGCCCGCAATCTAGGCCGGGGCTGCGCTGAGCGGAAGCCCTCGCACCGCAAGGCTTTGAGCGCGCCTTGCTCGCTGCAAAGTCCCGTCACGGCGCTAGGCGGCAAAGTCGTTTGGCAGTCTGCGTCAAGATCCCGTGGCGGCCAGATCGAGGCTCCTGCTGATCCGCAAGCCGTGTGCCGCCGCGCGCACCCCGCGGTCCCGGCGCTGGCGATCGGCTGACATTCTGCGGCCATCGGTTATGCTTTGCGCGCGTTTGGCATCCGACAAGGGAGGCATCATGTCCCCATTTGCGCTGCACGGCCGCGTCGCCTTGATCACCGGAGGCAACGGCGGCATCGGCCTTGGCATGGCGCACGGCCTGGCGGCGGCCGGCGCCGCGGTGGCCATTGCCGGCCGCAATCCCGCCAAATCTGCGCGCGCTGTGGCGGAACTCGCCAAGCACGAGGTCAAGACGACGGCCATCGCCGTCGACGTCTGCGACGAGAATTCCTGCCGCGCCATGGTCGCGGCGACGGTTGCCCAGCTCGGCCGCCTCGACATTCTCATCAACAATGCCGGGATCAACGTTCGCAAGCAGCCCCAAGATTATACGCTTGCCGATTGGCGCCAGGTGATCGACACCAACTTGAACAGCGCCTTCATCTGCGCACACGCCGCCTACCCGCACATGAAGGCCGCCGGCGCCGGCAAGATCATCAACATTGGCTCGATGATGTCGCTATTCGGCGCTTCGTTCGCCGTCGCGTATGCCGCCTCCAAGGGGGGCATCGTGCAGCTCAGCCGCGCGCTGGCCACCGCCTGGGCGAGGGACAATATTCAGGTCAATGCCGTGTTGCCCGGCTGGATCGACACCGATCTGACGCGGCGGGCGCGTGAAGAGGTCTCGGGACTGAATGCGATGGTGCTGATGCGCACCCCCGCCCGTCGCTGGGGGACGCCGCAGGATATGGCGGGGATCGCCGTGTTCCTGGCGGGGCCCGCCTCCGATTTCGTGACCGGCACGGCGATTCCGGTCGACGGCGGCTACGCGGCGCAGGGCTAGCGCCTTGCCCGCCGGGGCGGCGCATCCGGGGGGCCGATACGGTTACCCCGCCACAGTTTCTCCGCTATGGTTGGGGCAATAGGGCGAAAGAAAAAGCCTGCACAGCTCGGGGGGCGTACAGCAATGAACGAAAGCAGCCGGGTGGTGCTAGACGCGGAGTCCCCGGTCAACCCCTACAGCCTGCTCGAGGCCGTCAATCGCTCGAGCAAGAGCGCCGGGGCGGCCTGGCTGCTGTATGTCGCCCTGATGAGCTACCTGGCGATCACGCTGGCCGGTGTCAGCCACAAGGACCTTTTACTGAACACCGACGTCTCCTTGCCGCTGCTGCAGGCCAGAATTCCGCTGACCCGCTTTTTCACGTGGGCCCCGTTCCTGCTGCTGCTGGCACACATGGGCGTGGTCGGGGAGCTCGCCCTGACGGCTCGCAAGACGCTGGAATTCTCGGCTGCCGTGCGCTTGCTCGAGGTCTCGGATCGGCGCACCCACCCCTTGCGCCTCGAGCTCGACAACGCGTTTTTTGTACAGGCCCTGGGCGGACCCGAACGCAGCCGCGCGCTCGGCTTCCTGCTGCACGCCATGACTTGGCTTACCTTGGTTGCCATGCCGGTGCTGGTCTTGCTCTGCATGCAGGCGGTGTTTTTGCCCTACCACGACGCGACGATCACCGCCCTCAACCGTGCCGCCGTGTTGGCGGACATCGGCCTACTGCTGCTGGCCGGGGCCTTCCTGTGGCGACGTGAAACCTCCCTGCCGCGCGCCTTCCTCAGGGCGGGGCGCCACCACCCCATCGCCCTGGCGACCACCGCGCTGCTGCTGGTAATGGGGGCAGCGTTCTCCCAGTTCATCGCCACCGTTCCCGATCGCGCGCCCGATGGATCCGCGCTTGCCGCGGGGTGGGACGCGCGTGCCGGCGACCAACTGCTGGGGCGTGTACCGCCGCTGATCGGCGAGGGCGCCATTTCCAGCCTGCTGCCGCGCAATCTGGTCGTTGCCGACACCGATCTGCTTGCCGGCCGCGATGCGCCCTTGAAGGCGCGGGCCATCAACCTGCGTGGGCGTGATTTGCGCAATGCCAAACTCGACCGCAGCGATTTGCGCCAAGCCGACTTGACCGGCGCCGACCTTGCCGGCGCCAGCCTCAGAAATGCCGACTTGCGGGGAGCCTGGGTCGGTTGTGCCGACCAGGAACAGTTGCTGCTTGGAACAAGTCGCGCGGTTGCTGCGTGCACGCGTGCGGAGGGAGCCGATCTGAGCGGGGCTCAGCTGGCCGGCGCCAAGATGGCTGGCGTCGACCTGACGCGCGCGCAATTGCGCGAGGCCGACCTGTCGGGTACGCGGCTTGCGAAGGCGCTGCTCAGTGGGGCAAACATGACCAGTGCGCGTCTTGACGGTGCAGACCTGTCGAATGCCAGCCTGCTCGGCGCCAATCTGCTGCTCGCCTCCCTGGTCGGCGCGGACTTGAGCGGTGCCAAGCTCGAGCTGGCGGACCTGACGAG
>JBPYEF010000414.1:0-7463 GCA_051985875.1 Hyphomicrobiaceae bacterium | reverse complement strand
TGGTGGATTACGAGGTGCTGCCCGCCGTGGCCGACCTCGCCACAGCCCAGAACGCCGGCCAGGCGCAGGTGCAGGCTGACGCCCCCAACAACACGGTCTACCAGTGGCACCTGGGTGATAAGGCAGCCGTGGATGCCGCGTTCGGCCAAGCCCGGCACATCACCAAGATCGACCTGGTCAACAACCGGCTGATCCCCAACGCCATCGAGCCGCGCGCGGCGATCGGCGACTACGATGAGGGCCAGGAGGCCTTCACGCTCTATACCACCAGCCAGAACCCTCACGTCACTCGCCTCGTGCTGTCCGCGTTCATCGGCCTCGCGCCCGAGAACAAGCTGCGTGTCATCGCCCCCGATGTCGGCGGCGGCTTCGGTTCCAAGATCTTCATCTACGCGGAGGAGACCGCCTGCCTGTGGGCTGCGCGCAAGCTCGGCCGCCCGGTGAAGTGGACGGCGGAGCGCAGCGAATCCTTCCTCGCCGATGCGCACGGCCGCGACCACGTGACGACCGCGGAGCTGGCCGTCGACGCGGCCGGCAAGATCACGGCCCTGAGGGCGAAGACCAAGGCCAATCTCGGCGGCTATCTGTCGACATTCGCCTCCTCTGTCCCCACCTACCTCTATGCTCCCCTGCTATCCGGGCAATACGACATCGGCGCGATCTACTGCGAAGTCGACGGCGTCTACACCAACACCGCTCCGGTCGATGCCTATCGTGGAGCGGGCCGTCCCGAGGCAACCTTCGTCGTCGAGCGTCTGGTCGAAGTCACCGCGCGCCAACTCGGCAAAGACCCCGGGGATTTCCGCCGCCAGAACTTCATCAAGTCCTTCCCGCACCAGACACCGGTGATCATGGCCTACGACGCGGGCGATTATGCCGCCTGCCTCGACAAGGCGCTGGAGCTTGCCGACTATGCCAACGTAAAGGCGCGCAAGGAGGCAAGCGCGGCCAAGGGCCTGATGCGCGGCGTTGGATTCTCGGCCTACATCGAAGCGTGCGGCATCGCCCCGAGCGCGGCGGTCGGCTCGCTCGGCGCGGGTGTCGGGCTGTGGGAGTCTGCGGAGGTACGCGTCAATCCGACGGGCTCGGTCGAGGTGCTTACCGGCTCGCACAGTCACGGCCAGGGCCATGAGACGACCTTTGCCCAGCTCGTCTCGCAGCGCCTCGGCATCCCGATCGAGCAGATCACGATCGTGCACGGCGATACCGATAAGGTGCAGTTCGGAATGGGCACCTACGGTTCGCGTTCCGGCGCGGTCGGCATGACGGCGGTCCACAAGGCCCTGGACAAGGTGATCGTCAAGGCCAAGAAGGTCGCCGGCTTCGTGCTGGAGGTGCCGGAGGACACGGTGGCCTTCAACGAGGGCATGTTCTCAAGCTCGGCGACCAACAAAACGCTGTCCTTCCCGGAGGTGGCGCTGCAGGCCTACATCGCCCACAAGTTTTCCGGCACGCAGCTGGA
Source organism: Hyphomicrobiaceae bacterium (assembly GCA_051985875.1). Taxonomy (GTDB): domain Bacteria; phylum Pseudomonadota; class Alphaproteobacteria; order Rhizobiales; family Hyphomicrobiaceae; genus AWTP1-13. Next base: position 6,001 of record JBPYEF010000414.1, on the reverse strand, counting down.
GCCGGGGCTCAAGGAAGGCGCCTTCTTTGATCCGACCAACTTCACCTTCCCGTCGGGCGTGCACATCTGCGAGATCGAGCTCGATCCACAGACTGGGGCGACGCACATTGATCGCTGGACCGCGGTCGACGACTTCGGCACCCTCGTCAATCCGATGATCGTCGAAGGCCAGGTGCACGGCGGCATCGCCCAGGGCGTCGGCCAGGCGCTACTTGAGGGCGCGGTCTACGACAAGGAAGGGCAGCTGATTACCGCGAGCTACATGGACTACTGCATGCCGCGCGCCGGCGACCTGCCCTCCTTCCGGGTGGCCATGACCGCCACCCCCTGCCCGTCGAACCCGCTCGGCATCAAGGGATGCGGTGAGGCGGGTGCCATTGCCGCCCCGGCCGCGGTGATCAACGCGATCACCGATGCGCTGGGCCACGAGCAGATTGCCATGCCGGCCACGCCGCTCGCCGTCTGGCGCGCGGCACAGCAATCGCCGGCCAAGCTTGCAGCCGCGTAGGAGGCATCGCCATGTACGCATTCGCCTACCATCGCCCACAGTCCCTCGCGGATGCCGCCAAACTGCTCGCCGCGACGCCGGATTCCAAGCTGCTGGCCGGCGGCCACACGCTGCTGCCGACCATGAAGCAGCGCCTCGCGGCGCCGAAGGCGCTCGTCGACCTCGCGGCGATCGCCGAGCTGCGGGGCATCGCCAGGCGCGGCAACGCGCTCGCCATCGGCGCCATGACCACCCATGACGAGGTGGCCAACTCTGCGGAGGTGCGCGCCTCGATCGCCGGCCTCGGCAAGGTTGCCGGCGGCATCGGCGATCCCCACGTGCGCAATCGCGGCACCATCGGCGGCTCGCTCGCCAACAACGACCCGGCGGCCGACTATCCGGCCGCGGCATTGGCGCTCGCGGCGACCATCGCCACCAACAAGCGCGAGATCAAGGCCGACGCTTTCTTCACCGGGCTGTTCGCCACCGCGCTCGAGGATGGCGAGATCATCACCCGCGTGACCTTTCCGGTGCCGAGCAAGTTCGCCTACGCCAAGTTTGCCAATCCGGCCTCGCGCTATGCCCTGGTGGGGGTCGCCGTCGCCCAGCGCGATGGCGAAGTGCGGGTAGCCGTGACCGGCGCCGGGAGCAACGGTGTGTTCCGCCATAAGCCGATGGAGCAGGCGCTCGCCGGCAGCTGGTCGCCACAAGCGCTCGCCAATGTCGCCGTCAATGCCGCCGACATGATGAGCGATATGCATGGCGACAGTGAATACCGGGCGCACCTGATCGGGGTCATGGCTCGCCGCGCGCTCGCGGCGGCGGGCTAAGCGCAATCGGGCTTTGTTCGGGTGTGCTTTGCGAGGTAGGAGGCACCGATGGCGGTGACGATGTCGGGCGCGTTCGTGCTGCCGGCGGACCGGCAGACGGTGTGGGAGCGGCTCAACGATGCCGCGACGCTGCAGGCGGCGATTCCCGGTTGCGAGAGTCTCGAGAAGGTTTCCGCAACCGAGTTTCGCGCCGTCACCAAGGTCAAGGTCGGCCCGGTCAGCGCCCGCTTCAAGGGTAAGGTTCGCCTCACTGATATCGATGCGCCCAATTCCTACAAGATCAGCGGCGAGGGCGAGGGCGGGGTAGCCGGCTTCGCCAAGGGGGGTGCCGCCGTCTCCCTTGCCGATGCCGACAGCGGTGGCACCAGGCTGAGCTACCAGGTGGAGGCGCAGGTCGGCGGCAAGATCGCGCAGCTCGGGTCGCGCCTGATCGACAGCTCGGCGAAAAAACTCGCCGCGGAGTTCTTCAACAATTTCGCCACTGCGCTTGGCGGTGGCACGGCACAGGGGTAACACGCCCGGCGCCGCGCCGCATATTTCCCAATCAGCGCGCGCGCAAGGGCGCGAAGCCGAGGTGCATGCCGGCGTCGACCAGCAGTGTCTCCCCGGTGATCCGCCGCGCCGCGTCGGAGATCAGGAACAGGGCGGCATCGGCGACGTCCTCCGCCGATGATGCGACTTTCAGTGGCGCATTCTGCGCAACCCGCGCGCGCAGCGTTGCTGCGGCCTCGGGGCCGAGGCCGGCGCTGAACCAGCGCGTGTCCATGAACCCCGGACAAATGGCGTTGACGCGGATTGCCGGCGCCAAGGCCCGGGCGAGCGACAGGGTCATCGTGTTGAGCGCACCCTTGGACGCCGCATAGGCGACCGAGGAGCCCATCCCGCTCACCCCGGCGATCGACGACACCATCAGCACGCTGGCGGCCGAGGAAGCCTGCAGCAGCCGACGGCAGGCGCGGATCATCTGAAACGGGGCGACCGTGTTCACCGCAAAGAGGCGCAGAAAATCCTCCCCCGAGAGGCCATCGAGATCGGAGTGGTCGGGCACATGCTTGGTAATCCCCGCGTTGTTGACGAGCGCATCAATGCGGCCATAGCGCGAAGCGCCCTCGGCAATGGCGCGGCAGGCAGCATCGTCGGAAACGTCGCCGACGACGACGGCCGCTTCCGCCCCGGCGGCGCGCACCGCCGCAGCCGTGGTTTCCGCCTCTGCCAGGCTCTTGCTGCAATTGAGGAACAATGCCTTGGCCCCACGCCGGGCGGCGCCGATGGCGATCGCCGCACCAAGGCCCGTTGCCCCGCCGGTAATGAGAAGCACTTTGCCGTCGAAATCACGCATGTTGTACCTACCTCCTTCAGCGCCGCCGACGCAGCCCCAACATCCGCCATGCATCTCGCAGGATCACCTGATGATCGAAGGCGATCTTCAGGCGCCACCAATCGGCAATCCACTCCGCCGCCGTGGCATCGTCGCCCGCCTCGGCGGTGACGTCGGCGCCGCCAACGCGCGTCGCGTACGCGATCGACACCGTGTGCCCGCGAGGGTCGCGCTTCGGGTCGGAATAGACCCCGATCAGCTGCAGCCGCCCGGCGGCAACCCCGGTCTCCTCGCGCAGTTCGCGCCTGCAGCCCTCTTCTACCGTTTCCCCGATGTCGATGAAACCACCCGGCAGCGCAAAGCTGCCACGAAACGGTGCAAAGCGCCGTCGGATCAGCAGCACGCGCTCGCCCGCATCGATGGCAACGCAGTCGGTCGTCAGCAGCGGCGTCTTCGGTTTGGGCATCGGCCGCTCACATGTCGAGGGTTGCCCGGAAGCGCCGCAGGCCTTCTTCGTGCTCGGAGTAGTTGCGCCCGCGGATCGCGCCTCCCTCGACGACAATGTCGGCGCCGTTGACGAAAGTCGAGCGATCCGAGGCGAGCCAGAGCACGCACGGGGCAATGTCGTCGGGAACGCCCGCCCGCGGCAGCGGCTGCGCCTTGGCGTAGAGCGCGGTGACCTTGTCGATGGCCTGCTCGGCGTTCGCCGCCTCCATGCCCAGCGCCTTGGGGAGAATGCCGGTGGCGATGGCACCGGGCGAGACGGAATTGACGCGCACGTTGCTCTCGCCGCGTTCCATGGCGACGCAGCGCGTCAGGTGATTGACGGCCGCCTTGGCCGCTCCATAGATCATCGAGCTCGAATAACCGGCAAGGTGCCCCGCGATCGAGCCATTGTTGATGATGCTTCCGGAACGCTGTTTGCGCATCAGCGGGGCGGCCTGCTTCATGCCGAGCATCACCGAACGAACGAGCACTGCCATGGCCGCGTCGAAACCGGCGACGGATATGCCGGTGATGCTGTCGGTGAGCGCCGGCCCGCCAGCGGTGTTGAACAGATAGTCTAGGCGCGAGCCGAACGCCTTTGCCGTCTCGGCAAGCACGCGCCTCCAGTCCGGCTCCGACATCGTGTCGGCCTGCACGAAGCGCGCCGCAGCGCCGAGTCGCGCCGCCAGCGCCTCGCCCTGTGCCCGACGCCGACCGGTGAACACGACTTTCGCGCCTTCGGCGACGAACAGCTCGGTGGTGCGCGCACCGATGCCGCTGGTCGCGCCGGTGATGATCCCTACCTTGCCGTCGAGCATGCCCATGCGGTTCCTCGCGCCCTTCGCTCCGGTGGCCGTCGCCGGCTCGCGCCATACTAGCCGCGCCTCGGCCAAGCTCAACGCTAAGCGCGCGCGTTGCCGGCAGCCACCCGCGGGATGCGCTGCGGCCAGCGCACGGCTGCCGCGCATCCCGAGGAGGCCACAGCCGCGCCGCTGCGGCCATTCTCGATGCTCGCGCGTTGACGCGTATGCCCACTGCGCTTAAGGAGTCGCTGCTGTTGAGCACACACGTCACAGCGTCCTTCTGCGCAACGCGCCGCACGTGCCCGCGCGTGCCCCGACAGGGAACGCAAGCCTTGCCGGCGGGCTGCGCTCCGATGGACAACGCCGGTTGGGGCCAACGCCGGCTGAGCGTCGAGCGCCGGGCACGCGCGAGGCGCGTGCTGCCGGGCAACGCAAGGTGCAGCCGCGCCGCGGAAGTGGCGGGATCTCGGATGAGGGATGACCTCGAGGCAAGGCCGACGTCCAGCGGCAGACTGTTCTTCAGCGTGTTCCCGTCGATCATGCTGCCGATGTTCCTGGCGGTGGTCGACCAGACCATCGTCGCAACGGCGCTACCGGCGATCGCCGCTTCGCTCGGCGGCGTGGAACGGGTCTCCTGGGTCGTGCTGGCCTATCTGGTCGCCACCACCATCGCCGCGCCCGTCTACGGCCAGCTGCGCGACGTCTACAGCGGCAACCGCATGATGTTCATCGCCCTCAGCGTGTTCATCGCCTCCTCGCTGCTGTGCGCAAACGCCGGCAGCATCGAGATGCTGGCGTTCGGGCGTGTGCTGCAGGGTCTCGGCGGTGGTGGGCTGATGACCTTGTCCCAGGCGCTGATCGGCGAGACCATTCCACCGCGCGAACGTGCTCGCTACCAGGGCTATCTCGCGGCGGTGATGGTGACCTCGAGCACCTTCGGCCCGATCGTCGGCGGCTACCTGACGCATCAGTTCGGCTGGCGCTCGATCTTCCTGGTCAACGTGCCGCTCGGCGCGCTCGCCCTGATTTTGTCGCTGCGCCTGAAATCGCGGCCAAAACGCGCGCAGACCTGGAGCTTCGATATCTTCGGCCTGATGCTGTTCATCTGCTTCATCGGCCCGACGCTGCTGGCGCTCGAGCAGCTGCAGTACATGCGCCACGGAGCGGTGCCGGCGTTTCTGCTGCTGGCAGGTTTTGGCATTGTGGCGCTCGCCGCGCTGGTGCGCCACGAGCGGCGTGTGGAGCACCCGCTGCTGCCGATCGCGTTGCTGCGCCAGCCGACGATCTGGCGCAGCGATGCACTCGCCGCCTGCCACGGCGCCGTCCTCGTCTCCCTGATCGCCTTCCTGCCGATCTATCTCTATATCGGCCACGACGCCTCGGCGGCCGAGACCGGCCTGCGCCTGCTGCCGCTGATGCTCGGCATCGGCGTCGGCTCGATGGCCACCGGTCGGGTCGTCAGCCGCACCGGGCGCACCACCATCTTTCCCTCGGTCGGCCTGATCTTCGTCACCATGTCCTTGATCGTCATCGCCCTGTGGTCGCGCAACTTCAGTCCCCTGGCGTTATCGACGCTGCTGCTGCTCAACGGACTGTTCATGGGAACGGTGATGGGCGTCGTGCAGGTCGTGGTGCAGAATGCCGCCGGCATTTCCGCGCTCGGCGCCGCCGCCGCCTCCGTGCAGCTCTCCCGCTCGCTCGGCGCCGTCGCCGGTACGGCGATCGTCGGTACTGTGCTGTTTGCAAGCCTCGCCGTCAGCGACCCGGCCTCCGCGGGCCTGTTTGCGGCGATGGTACGGCGCGGCCCGCAGGTGATCCAAGCTCTTCCCTCCGTGCAGCGGGCGGTGCTCGAGAGCGACATCGCCAGCGCCTTTCGTGCCGCCTTCTTGGCAATCGCCGCGTTTGCCGCGCTCGGTATGCTGATCGCCTGGTCAATTCCCGCGCGGCGGCTTTAGCCCAAGGGCGCTGCCGGGCACGCGCTACCCGCACGCGAGCACCAGTACGTTGTCGGGCGGGCTCACCCCCGCGTCGCTCCATTCCTCCAGGCCAAGTCCTCAGGGCTAAGTCCTCAAGGCCA
>JBPYEF010000413.1:0-3121 GCA_051985875.1 Hyphomicrobiaceae bacterium | reverse complement strand
GCGTCTCGTCTATCAGGACATGCCGGGGTTCCTGAGCGAGGAGGAGCGGGCGCGCGCGCCTGACCACGCGCTCTTTCTTGGTCATTCCGACAGGGTCGTGACGATCTCGCACCACCTGGCCCACGCCTACAGCGCTTTCGCGGTCAGCCCCTTTGCCGAAGGGGTGGTGATGGTTGTCGATGGGGGCGGCAGCTACGCTTCCGATGTCAGCGAAAAGTACCCGGCGGCCGATGCTGCACCCCCGCTCGCCCGGGAATCCGAGAGCTACTACCAATTCTCCGGATCCGAGATCACCACACTCAAAAAGATCTGGATGGAGCCGAGCCGCGGGTTTCTCAGCGACGAGTTCTTCAACATGCCCGGGCTCGGCGCGCTTTACAGCCGCGCGTCCACCTACGTCTTCGGTGACTGGAACAAATGCGGCGAGCTGATGGGCCTTGCGCCCTACGGTCGCCCCGGCCGCATGCAGCCGTTCCTGCAGCTCGATGGCGACGGCATCCTGCACGTTCCAGAGTGGACCCGGGACTTCAAGCACCCATGGCTTCCCGACAGCCGCGAAAAGTGGGACGAGAGCCCGGCGATGGGGCATTGGGAGGATCTTGCCTGGCAGGTGCAGGACGACACCGAGCGCGTGCTGCTCGCACGTGCCAAGTGGCTGCGCCAGAAGACGAACGCAAAAAACCTCTGCATCGCCGGCGGCGTCGCACTCAACTGCGTCGCAAACGGCCGGATCCTCAGGGAATCCGGCTTCGAGAACATCTTCATCCAGCCGGCCGCGGGAGACGACGGCATCGCCATCGGCTGCGCCTACTACGGGCGCTTGGCGGTTCTCAAGAAGCCACGCTCCTTCGTCATGCGCCACGCCTACCTCGGCAGGACGTATGCCAGCGAAGAGGTAAGGGCCGCAGTCGCCAAACGCTTGATACGCATCTCGACGGTAAGGACGGAGAGCGCCGACATATGCCGCGACGCGGCGCGAGCGCTCAGCGAGGGTAAGGTTGTCGGCTGGTTCCAGGGCCGCTCGGAATTCGGGCCGCGCTCGCTCGGCAACCGCAGCATTCTCGCCACCCCGAGCCGACCCGAGATGAAGGACATCCTCAACAAGCGCGTCAAGCACAGGCAGGCCTTCCGCCCGTTCGCGCCGGTAGTGCTGGCCGAGCGCGCCAACGACATTTTCGAAGGCCCGGGTGAATCGCCCTTCATGCTGCTCGCCAAGAGCGTACGTCCGGAATGGCGAAGCAAGATCCCTGCAATCGTGCACGTCGACGGCACGGCGCGCGTGCAGACCGTTACCGAGGAGGAGAACGCCACACTCTACCGGCTGCTGCGGGAATTCGAAGGACTGACGGGTGTCCCCGTGCTGCTCAACACGTCCTTCAACGTCAAAGGGGAGCCGATCGTCGAGACGCCGCGGGATGCCGTCGTGTGCTTCTTGATGACGGGGATCGATGTGCTCGCGGTGCACGACTGTTTCATCACCAAGTCGCACCTGCACCGCTACATCTCCCCCCTGGTGAAGGTCTATACGGACGTGGCGATGATGATGCAGAGTGGCGTCGGGGCCTGAGGGCACGCGCAGCGTGGCGCACGGGCGCGCCCTCGCCTTCCGGCCATTCCTGCCATACGCCTCGGATTTCGGAAGATGTATTGGCACGCGCGAGCCATCTGCCGGCACCCGCGCTCCCGCGCGGCTTACAGGTTTGCACGCCCGCGCTATGCAACGCTTGCCCGCGTAAGGGCGCCAATCACTAAGCCCGTGCTGAGCATTGCGCAGTTATCTGTGTTGCCGGCGTGCAAAACAGAAAAGCCTCACTTGTGCCGGCGCGGCGTCGATCCCATATGCGCGTCGACCGCGTGATACCGAGGAGAAGTCCCATGGTGCGCGCCCCTCTCTATCGCTGCATCGACCACTGACGGTCGTCCAGCTTCTCTCCCCACTCCGACACTGCCCTTGCCAACGAGGACGGCTCGGTAACGAGCTCGTGTCATCCCCATGACTATCATCTCGACCCCGCATGTGCGGATCGGCGGTAAAGCGCTGCTGCTTGGCGCCTCCGCCATCGCCGTCGCTGCGTTCGCCAGCGGCAGCTATTTCCGTGTGCAGCAGAACGAGGTCGCTTTCGTCACGCGCTTCGGCAAGGTCGTTAATCCGCAGGCCGGACCATTGCAACCCGGATTGCATTTCAAGCTGCCGGTCATCGATGAAGCCGACACGATCTCTGTGTCGACCGACACCGTGAAGATGCCGGTGATGAAGGCGTTCACGCGCGACACGCAGGAGGTGCACATGCAGCTGTCGCTGACCTACAACGTGCCGCCGGCCTCGGCCTATCACCTTCTCTACGAGGTCGGCCGCTCCGGCAACATCGACATCGGCAACAACCTCGAATCGGTTGCCAACGACCGCATGCGTTCGATCGTCAGCCGTCGCGACGTGACTGAGCTCGCGGGCGAAGGAAGGGAAAAGATCATCGATGAGATCAAGGCCGTGATCGCCGCCGAGCTCAAGCGGCTGTTCAAGGTCGAGGTGCAGGACGTGCAGATCCCAACGCTCGATTTCTCGAGTCAGTACAAGGAGGCCGTCAACCGTGCGACCTTGGCCCGCGCTCAGCGCGTGCAGGCCGAGCAGGACCGCGAGCGTGCCAAGGTCGAAGCGGAAACCGTCGTCGTCAAGGCGCGTGGCGAGGCCGACTCCCAGTACGCGCGGGCAGAGGGTGCCGCCCGTGCCCGTTTGGTCCAGGCGCGCGCCGACGCCGAGGCCATCAAGCTCAGCGGCGAGGCCGAAGCGGCGGCGACGCGCGTCAAGATCGAGGCCACCGGGGGCATCGACGGCTACACGCGCCAGCTCCAGGCCCAGGCGGCTTTGAACTGGAAGGGCAGCCTGCCGCAGGTCATGAACACCAGTGGCGGCACGCTGCCGGTGGTCCTGCCGCTGCAGCTCGGCGACAAAAAATAGCTACCCCACGCGGCGGGCGGCCACGCCGCCCGCCGCGTTCCCGTAGGCGCTTAACCGCCGGTACAGCGGGCGGCGCTCGCAACGGGGGTTGCGGTTCTGCAGCGCAATAAAGACGTGCAGTGCAACGCGCGCGCATTAGCGTCGTCTCCGCATCAGCCAAGTTTG
>JBPYEF010000412.1:0-4814 GCA_051985875.1 Hyphomicrobiaceae bacterium | reverse complement strand
CCCGTGCCCGCGCCGTTGCACGGGGCCGGTAGCGTGCAGGCTGAGCGCGGTGCCGATCAGGGCAAGATGCGAGAACGCCTGCGGGAAGTTTCCGACCTGGCGGCGCAACTGAGGCACATACTCTTCGGCCAACAAGCCAACATCGTTGCAAATCGCGACGAGACGCTCGAACAAGGCCCGTGCTTCGGCCGTGCGCCCCTGGAGAATGTAAGCGTCCGCCAACCAGAAGGTGCACGGGAGAAAGGCACCTTCTCCGGGGGGCAGGCCGTCGATATCGGTCTTGCTGCGATAACGCATCACAAAGCCATCCGACACGAGCTCCCGCTCGATCGCCGCCACCGTGCCACGCATGCGCGGATCATCGGCGGGCAGGAAACCTACGGTGGGGAGGCGCAATAGGCTGGCATCGAGGTCGGTAGCGCCAAAGCTTTGCGTAAAGCTGTTCAGGTTCCGATTGAACCCTTGCGCACAAATCGTCGCATGCATGCGGTCGCGGACTTGCCGCCAGCGATCCAGCGGCGCTGGCAAGGCGAAGCGCTCGGCGTCGCGCACCGTTCGATCCAGCGCCACCCAAGCCATGACCTTGGAAAAGGTAAATTGCCGCGCACCGCCTCTCACTTCCCAGATGCCGTCATCGGGTTGATCCCAGATCTGCAACAAATGCACGATCAGCTTCTCTTGCAGCGCCCATCCAGACGGCGCCGGCGAGAGAACATCTCGGCGCGATTGGTAGAGGGCGTCGACCAGTTCGCCATAGATGTCGAGCTGCAGCTGGGTGGATGCGGCGTTGCCTATGCGCACGGGCGTGGAGCCGTGATAGCCGGGCAGCCATGGCACTTCCCACTCGTTGAGTTGGCGCTCTCCGGCCAACCCGTACATGATCTGAATCTGGTCGGGGCTGCCCAACGCGGCGCGCAAAAGCCAGTCGCGCCAGGCGCGAGCCTCTTCGCGGTAGCCGGCGGACATCAGCGCCATCAACGTCAGCGTGGCGTCACGCAACCAACAGTAGCGATAGTCCCAGTTGCGGGTACCGCCGAGCTGCTCGGGCAGCGAGGTGGTGGGCGCAGCGATGATGCCACCGGTGGACGCATGGGTGAGGGCTTTCAGGGTCAGCAACGAGCGCTCTACCGCGCTCTTCCATGGACCCTCGAAGCGGCACTGTCCGGACCACTTGCGCCAGCTGCTCAAGGTCTCGCGAAGCGCAACTTGCCCGTCGATGGCTTCCGGCACGCCAAGGTGCGACGCGCTGTAGCTCATCACGAATGGAATGCATTCACCGCTTGCGACCCTGAAATTGGCTACCGTCGCGAGATTATCGCCGCGCAGCTCCACCGGGGTTCGCAGCGTCACGCGGTTGGGTCCGACCACGGCACTGATGCCGGAATTGTCTTCGAGCTTGGTCACCCAGGGAACCGAGTTGCCGTAGTCGAAGCGCAGCTTCACGTGCATGTCCATTGCCACGGTGCCGGCGCGCCCTTCGACCAGGCGAACGATGGACGAGGTGGGGTGCTCGAACGGCATGAAGTCGATCACCGCGACCCGTCCGTCCTGGGTGGTGAAGACGGTTTCCAGCACCATGGTGCCATCACGGTAGCTACGCGCGACGCGTGGTGCGGGATCGGCCGGGGCAATGCGCCACCGACCGTGGTCGGACGTGCCCAGCAATGCCGCGAAGCAAGCATTGCTGTCAAAGCGCGGCCAACAAAGCCAGTCGATGGACCCGTTGCGACCGACGAGTGCGGCGGTCGTGCAATCTCCGATCAGCGCGTAGTCCTCGATTGCGAGCGGCAGGTCGGCCTGCGCCGTCCCGGCGCCGCCAGCCGGCGCGGCGGCAGGGTGCGGCGGCCGCTTGCGCCTCAATCTTCGCCGGCTGCGCGGGAGCGTGGGGCGCGCGGGGGAGGGCGCAACATCGATGCCGCGATTGGCCGAGTGTTCGGTGGCGATGGGTGCAGTTCGCATGGGATCTCCGCAATCTTCTCCGGCAACAGGGTGCGTGGATGCCAACGCGTGCGTCGGCCGCCCGAAGCCTTGTCCGACGCTGCCGCGGGCGATGGCGCCGCCGATCCCCTGCGCGCCGGCTGGGCGCTCCTGCCGGCAAGGCGTGGTTTTTGCGCGCGGATTGGCAGCGTGCTTCTCGGGCGTGGATCGTGATGCAGCCGAACGATCATCGCTGGGCCTCGCGTGCGGAGGCCGGGGCGCATGCGAAGGGTGAGCGCGCCGACGCCAAGCAGCAACGGATCGCCGAGCGAATTGAGGAAGCAAGCATTCACGGATGCGCCCTGGTCGCATTGCCGGACACTCGGCCATCGCCGATCAGCGCTCTGATGCGCTCCTGCGGCACGCGTCGGCGCCTGCGCGTAGTGCGCTTTGCTCCTATGCATCCCCATCCTTCCGGCAATCCCGTGGCGCCAAACCGTCTCCGCAACCGGTCTTCACGGAAACGTGCGCAGTCCGGCAGTCCCGTGGCAATCCCCGGGGCAGTCCCCGGGGCAGTCCCCGTGGCAGTCCTGGGGCGCTGCGCGTTGGCCAGAAGCGCATTATGGTCGCGAACATCGGGTGTGAATAATCCGGGTAACTATGCAAGGCCCGGCTTGTGCGCCCGCACATCGTCCCCGGGCGACGTATGGCGCTTGGCTGCAGGGAACGGGTGAATCGCGCGCCGGCGGGTTGTTGCCGTTGGGGTCTGTGTGGCCTGTTGCATGTGCCGCTGGGCACGGCCGGGGATCGTCGCGTCGCCGCCGACGAGCCCATTGACCAATGGGCAAATTCCCATGCATGCTCGGCCGATGAGCACCACCGCGCGCGCGCTGCTGCGGGAAATCGAGGCCTTCCTCGCCGCCACCGGCGTGACCGCAACAAAGTTTGGCCTCGCCGCCGTCAACGACGGTCACCTCGTCGCCAATTTGCGCAAGGGAAGCGGCGTCACCCTGAAAACCGCCGACCGCGTGCGGGCCTTCATGCGCGCGCGGTGCCGGGGCGAAGACACCGAGCACGCCGCTGCGGAGCAGCAACGCCGCGTCCTGTTGATCATCGGCGGGGGCATCGCCGCGTACAAGTGCCTCGACCTCATCCGCCGTCTGCGCGAGCGCGGAAGCGAGGTGCGCGCGGTGATGACCAGCGCTGCGCAGCAATTCCTCACCCCGCTTGCAGTCGGCGCCCTCAGCGGTGCAGACGTGCTCACCGAACTGTTCGACCTCAACGCCGAGCGGGAGATCGGGCACATTCGCCTGTCGCGCGAGGCCGACCTGATCGTCGTCGCGCCGGCGACCGCCGATCTGCTGGCAAAGATGGCGACGGGGCAAGCCGATGATCTCGCCTCATGCGTGCTGCTGGCGACGGACAAGCCGGTGCTCGTCGCCCCGGCGATGAATCCGCACATGTGGCTGCACCCGGCGACGCGCCGCAACGTCGCTCGGCTGGCGGCCGACGGCGTCCACTTCGTCGGCCCGAACATCGGGGAGATGGCCGAGCGCGGTGAGGCCGGACCTGGCCGACTGGCGGAAGTTCCGGAGCTGTTGGCGGCCATCGACGGCCTGCTCGCCAGCGGTGAGGGTGCGGAGATGCTTGCGGGCCGCCACGTGCTTGTCACCAGCGGTCCTACGCATGAGCCGATCGATCCGGTGCGCTACATCGCCAACCGCTCCTCCGGCAAGCAGGGGGCGGCGATCGCCGCCGAGGCCCGGGCGCGCGGCGCGCGCGTCACGCTGATTTCCGGGCCGACGCATGTCGCCGATCCGCCGGGGGTGGCGGTCGTGCGGGTGGAGACCGCACGCGAGATGCTGGCCGCGACGCGCACGGCGCTTCCCGCCGACATCGCCGTATTTGCCGCCGCCGTGGCCGACTGGCGTGTGGCCGGGGAGGCGGATCAGAAGATCAAGAAGGGTGCCCCCCGCTCGCCGCGGCTGGAGCTGGTGGAGAACCCGGATATTCTGGCGACGATTGCCGGCGAGTCCGAGGGCACGCGTCCGCTGCTCGTCATTGGCTTTGCTGCCGAGACGGAGCGCGTCATCGAGCATGCTCGCCAGAAGCGCACCGCCAAGCGCGCCGATTGGATCGTTGCCAACGACGTCTCCCCGCACAGCGGGGTGATGGGTGGCGACCGCAATCGCGTGCACTTGGTGACCGCCGAGGGAGTCGAAAGCTGGCCAGAGCTGGACAAGATCGAGGTAGCGCGTCGGCTCGTGCTGCGCGCAGCCGAGCGCTTGGCGCAGATCACCGCCGCGAAGTGACGCGCTGCAAGCAGAAGCGCGAGCGCACGGTTGCGATACCGGTCGTGCGCCTGCCGCACGCGGACGGTCTCGATCTGGCGGCCTACCAATCCACCGGCGCGGCGGGCATGGACCTGCTCGCGGCGATCGACGGCCGCAAACCACTGCGGCTCGCGCCCGGCGCCCGCATACTGGTCCCGACCGGCTTGAGGCTGGCGCTGCCGCCGGGGCTGGAGGGGCAAATCAGGCCGCGCTCCGGCTTGGCCTTGCAACACGGCATAACCGTTCTCAACAGCCCCGGCACGATCGATTGCGACTACCGCGGCGAGGTCAAGGTTCTGCTCGTCAATCTCGGCACCTCGCCATATCGCATCGTCCGTGGTGCGCGCATCGCCCAGCTCGTGCTGCAACGCTACGTGCGCGCAAGGCTGGTGGAGAGCGAAGGCATCGCCTGCACCGAGCGCGGCGCCGCCGGCTTCGGCTCGACCGGCGCCGGCAGTGCGCGCGCCGAGCGGCCGCGCACCGGCACCTCGCGCAAGCGACGGTGATAGCCACGGATTACCGGCGTGTAATCCTCGTGCTGATTGTATCCGACCAGCAACGCGG
>JBPYEF010000411.1:0-2829 GCA_051985875.1 Hyphomicrobiaceae bacterium | reverse complement strand
CGCGTGGGGGGAAGGGCGTCATTTCCCGACGATGACCGAGCCCTACGGCGGCTATCACGGCATTGCCTTTGCCGAAGAGTTCGGTCCCGCCGCGTTCATCGCCCGCGCCCGCACCGAAGGACTGCGCGATTTCGGCGCATGCATGAGCCCGTCCACCGCCTTCTACCTGCTACAGGGCGTGGAGACGTTGGGCGTACGCATGGCGCGCCACGTCGCCAACGCCGCGGTGGTTGCCCGCTTCCTTGCGCAACACGCCGCGGTCTCCTGGGTTGCCTACCCCGGCCTCGAGAGTCATCCCGACCACTTGCTGGCGAAGCGTCAAATGCCGAATGGGGCCGGCGCGATCATGAGCTTTGGCATCAAGGGTGGGCGCCGAGCGGGAGCCAAGCTGATTGAGCGGTTGCGCCTATTTTCGCATCTGGCGAACGTCGGAGACGCCAAGAGCCTGGTGATCCACCCGGCCAGCACCACGCACCAACAGATGAGCGGCGATGACCTGCTGCGTGCTGGCATTGGCGAGGACCTGGTGCGCCTGTCGATCGGGCTCGAGGACGCCGAGGATCTGACCGAGGATTTGGCGCAGGCCTTGGCCGCGGCACAGAGGGCCTGAGGCGATGGAGCTGCAGCTGCGGGGGCGCAGGGTCTATGCGGCGACGGGGGGAAAACCGTTTTCACCCGAGCAGCCGGCGCTGCTGTTCATCCACGGCGCCGGCCTGGATCACACCAGCTGGCGGCAACCGGCGCGCTACTTTGCCTGGCATGGTCATGGCGCCGTAGCGGTCGACCTGCCGGGACATGGCCGCTCGGAGGGGCCGCCGCTCACCACCATTGCTGCCGCAGCCGGCTGGATCGGCGAGCTGATGGACGTCTTGGGCCTTGCCCGGGTGGCCCTCGTCGGGCATTCCATGGGCAGTGCGATTGCTCTCGAAGCGGCGGCCGCCGACGCGGGCCGCGTTACGCGGCTGGCCTTGCTCGGGGCCGGACTGGCGCTTCCCGTCAACGACACCCTGCTGCAGGCGGCGCTTGCCGCCCCGGACCTCGCCGCGGCGATGATCGTCGGTTGGGGCCATGCCCCGCGTGCCCGGATCGGCGGCAACGCCGCGCCAGGCATGTGGATGGTGGGCGCGGCCTCGGCGCTGCTTGCCTGCAACCGCCCCGGCGTGCTGCACGCCGACCTCGAAGCCTGTCACGCGTGGACGA
Organism: Hyphomicrobiaceae bacterium; assembly: GCA_051985875.1. GTDB lineage: Bacteria > Pseudomonadota > Alphaproteobacteria > Rhizobiales > Hyphomicrobiaceae > AWTP1-13. The sequence continues at coordinate 1,629 of JBPYEF010000411.1, read as the reverse complement.
CCGGGGGAGCCGCGGTCGCCCGCATCCGCTGCCCGGCGCTGGTTGTGATCGGGGCGCGCGATGCCATGACGCCGCCGCGCGTCGGCGAGGCCCTCGCCGGATGCCTTGCTGCCGGACGCGCGGTCACCATCGCCGATTGCGGGCACATGCCGATGGCGGAAGCCCCCGATGCGCTCCTCAACGCGCTGATCGCCTTTTGGGCGTCGGCGGGACGCGCGGGGGAGGATTAGGCGGCGAGCGGTGCATCGCCGGCGGGTTGCGGTGCGTCCTCCTTCCGGCTCTGCTGGGAGGTTCGCGCCCGCATGAACTGCGCCAGCGCCTGCGCGTAGTCCGCCTCGGCCTGCGCTATCAGGGCCAGCGCATCGGCGTGCAGGGCGGCAAGCGTCTCGCTGCGCCACACGATGCCCTGCGCCATGCGCTCGAGCGCGCGCACCCCTTCGGTCGTGCCGTCGACGGCGGCCGGCGCCGGCTGCGCTTCGAGCAAGCGGAGCTTACGCCCGAAGCGGGCTGCGCCGATGGCGAGCCTGAGCCAGGCCGTGACGGCCACCCAGGCCGCAACAATGATGGCGTCGCGCGCTGCGGCGCGCTCGAAGGCCTGCATGGGAGATTCGGCGAGCGTTGCGGGTGGAACGCAAGGAAACACGCACGGCGAGTCGATCACGCGCCGTTACAACGCAAAGCAAAAGGCAAGAATACCCAAGATATGCAGCGCGGCTTCGACCGCAAGGGGGGCGTTTCGGCTTGCATAAATTATGCAATCGGCGTGGCAATATTGCCAAGCTCCGGACCTGAAGCTGTCGCAATTCAGGTGATTGCGTCAGGGGTTGCGGCCATGACCCGCACGCGCGAGGACTTGCGGTCGAGCCCAAGTTCGCTCAAAGGTGGGCCCATGCGCGAACGCGTGCAATTCCTCCTGCTCAACGTCGGTCACTTTCTCGACCACTACTTCACGCTCGTATTCGCCACCGTTGCGGCGCTGGCGCTCAACCGCGAATGGGGTCTTGGTTACGCGGAGTTGCTCGCCTACGCGACGCCGGGCTTCCTCGCCTTCGGCGTCTTCGCGCTTCCCGCCGGATGGCTGGCCGACAGCTGGAGCCGACATGGAATGATGGTCGTCTTCTTCATCGGCATCGGCGCCGCGGCCATCCTGGCGAGCCTGGCACGCCGGCCGCTCGAGATGGGCATGGGCCTGTTTGTCATCGGCATGTTCGCCGCCATCTATCATCCGGTCGGCCTGGCCATCGTCGTCGCCAAGTGGCGCAACACCGGCATGCGCATTGCCGTCAACGGCGTTTGGGGCAATCTCGGCGTCGCCAGTGCTGCGCTGGTCACAGGCTTCTTTATCGACCACGGCGGCTGGCGCGGGGCCTTTATCGTACCGGGCATCTTCTCGATACTCGTCGGCGTCGCCTACGCCATCCTGATGCGGCCGGAGCAGGAGCGTGCCGCGCGTGCACCCCTCGGCCCCGCACGTGCGCCCTCGGGCGTCAAGAGCGCCCTGCTGCGCGTCTCGATCATCGTGTTTCTCACCACCGCGGTCTCGAGCATCGTCTTTCAATCGACCACCTTCGCGCTGCCAAGGGTGTTCGGTGAGCGCCTTGGCGGCCTCGCCGTGTCGGCCACGGCCGT
>JBPYEF010000410.1:0-4382 GCA_051985875.1 Hyphomicrobiaceae bacterium | reverse complement strand
GCCGTGCCGCCGCAGACCTACCGCGCCGCGGTTCGCTGCCTCGTCACCTTCGATGAGCGCGCGAATCTGCCGTTGATTGGCGTGCCGACCTTGTGCCTTGCCGGCGGTCGCGACCCCAATGCGCCATCGCCGCTGATGCAGCGCATGTCCGCGCAGATACCCGGCGCCCGCTTCGCCTGCTTGAAGGGCGTCGGACACCTGGCAAACCTCGAGGCGCCCGATGCGTTTGCCGAGACCATCGTCGATTTTCTGCGCGCGCTGCCTGGGGCGGGTGTGTGAGCCGATGCACTCTGGTGCGGCGATGGCATCGGGCAGGCTAGGCGCTTGCGCAGCTGCGGGCCCGCGGCTCCCCAAGCGATCCCCATGGGCGGAAGCGCCGAACAGGGAGCAACCACGATGACCGGTCGCGACCAGCACACGACGCCCCCACCGATCTTCGACCCGACCGCGTTCCGCCTGGAGGAGGAGGCCGCGGACCTGATTGCCGCGGCGAGCCGCTTCGGTGCGCGCTGCCTCGCTCCCAGGGCGGCGTCGCACGACCGCGACGCGACCTTCCCGATCGAGAACTTCCGCGACATGCACGCGGAGGGACTGCTGGCGATCTGCGTGCCCAAGGACGAGGGCGGATCCGGCGCCAGCTTCCGCACCTATTGCCTCGCCGCCAGCGAGCTCGGCCGCTATTGCGGCGCCACCGCCCTGTCCTGGAACATGCACGTGTGCTCGACGCTGTGGACGGGCGCGCTCGCCGACGCGCTGATCATGACCGCTGACGAGCGCGCCGAGCACAACGAACGCCGTCGCCTGCACTACAAGCGCATTGTCGGAGACGGGGCCATCTATGCCCAGCCGTTCTCGGAGGGCGGCGCCGCGGCGGCAGGGGCGGTCCCCTTCGGGACCGAGGCCAGGACCGTCGCCGGCGGCTTCGTGCTCAACGGCAAGAAGATTTTCGCCTCGCTCTCGGGCGCCGCGGACTATTACGGCGTGCTCTGCACCGAGCGTGGCGAGGGCGAGGAGGCGAGCCGCCGCAAGACGCTGTATCTGGCGGTCCCTGCCAATGCGCAGGGCGTCGCCGTGGTCGGTGACTGGGATCCTCTGGGCATGCGCGGTACGGTGTCACGCACGTTGCTGCTTAAGGACGTGTTCGTGCCGGAAGACGAGATGCTGATGCCGCGCGGCGTCTACTTCCGCGCCGCGAGCTGTTGGCCGCACATGTTCCTGACCCTGTCGCCGACCTACATGGGACTGGCGCAGGCCGCCTACGATTTCACGGTGGCGTACCTGCGCGGCGAGCTCGCGGGCATGCCACCCGTCAAGCGGCGCATGTATCCAACCAAGCAGATCGCCGTGGCGGAGATGCGCATCATGCTGGAGCAGACCAAGGCGCTGTGGTTCCAGGCGGTGAGCGAAGCACGCGCCAATCCGAGCAAGGAGCAGGTGCAGCGCGCCTATGCGGCGCAGTTCACGGTAATGGAGAATGCCAACGCGCTTGCCAGTCGCGCGATCCGCACCTGCGGAGGCCTCGCGCTGCTCAAGAACCTTGCCTTGGAGCGCATCTACCGCGACAGCCGCTGTGGCTCGGTGATGCTGCCGTGGACGGCGGAGATCTGCCTCGACCGGCTCGGCCGCGAGAGCCTCTATGAGCCCGGCGAGAGGGATGCATGAGCCGGAGGGTGTACCGGTCCCAAGCGGGGGCGCAGATCCCAACGACGTGCGTTACGACGCGCGGTCGCGGTCGCAGTGTGGCGGCGCATCGGACGCGGACCGTCGCCGTGGAGCGCGTTGAGGCCACCCATGGACCTTGCTGATTACATCGACCGCAACGCCGCCTTCACCCCGGAGAAGGTGGCGATCCGCTTCGCCGGCTCGGCGCTCGCCTACGCCGAGCTGGCACGGCAGATCGCCGCGACCGCCCGCGGCCTTGCCGCGCTCGGCATCGGCCCTGGCGACAGGATCGCGGTGCTCGCCGCCAACCACCCGGCCTACCTGGTGCTGCTTTACGCCTGTGCACGCCTCGGGGCCATGCTGGTGCCGATCAACTGGCGGCTCGCCGTGCCCGAGCAGCTGTACATCCTCGCCGACGCCGCGGCGAAGGCGCTGCTGCTCGAGGAGAGCCATGCCGCCGTGCTCGGATCGCTCGGCGAGGCCGTGCCGGCAATTCGCAGCATTGGCCTCGATTTCACCCCTGCCGGGGGTACGACGTTCGCGGCGCTGCAGCAGGCGGGCGGCCAGCCGCGGACCGGCGGGGACACCTCCCGGCCGCTGCTCATCGTCTATACCTCCGGGACGACCGGGCGGCCGAAGGGAGCCGTGCTGCGCCAGGATGCGCTGATTTGGAACGCCGTCATGAGCCAGCACATGCACGACATGACGGCCGAGGACCATGTGCTGACGGTGCTGCCGCTGTTCCACGTCGGCGGGTTGAACATTCAGACCACGCCGGCGCTGCAGCTCGGCGCTACCGTCACCCTGCACGCGCGCTTTGCCCCCGAGGCGACGCTTGTGGCCATCGCTCGCGATGCCCCGACCCTCACCGTGCTGGTGCCCGCAACCATCCAGGCTTTGATCGAGCATCCGCGCTGGCAGCACACCCCGCTCGATAGCCTGCGCGCGGTCACTACCGGCTCGACACAGGTGCCACAGCGGCTGGTCGACGCCTTCGTCGGTCGCGGCATCCCCGTGCTCCAGGCCTATGGTGCGACCGAGACCTGTCCGCTCGCGGTCTATACCCGTCTCTCCGGGGACTGGCGGCGGACCGGCTCCACCGGCCTCCCCGGGCTCGCCTGCGAGGCAAAGCTCGTCGACGATGCCGGCCAAGAGGTTGCCGTCGGCGCGCCCGGCGAGGTGATCGTGCGTGGGCCCAACGTGTTCACGCACTACCACGGCGACGCGGCCGCCAGCGGCGCGGCGCTGCGCGAGGGGTGGTATTACAGCGGCGACATCGGCACGCGCGATGGCGATGGACATTTCTTCATCCACGAGCGCAAGAACAACGTGATCATTTCCGGGGGCGAGAACATCTATCCCGCGGAAGTCGAAACCGTCCTGGCGCAGCACCCCGCGATCGCCGCGGCGGCGGTGATCGGCCGGGCGGACGAGCACTGGCAAGAGGTACCGATCGCCTGCCTCGTACTGCGTCCGGGGCTGGCGGCAGCGCCTGGCGAGCTCGAAGCCTTTTGCTCGGCCAGGCTCGCGCGTTACAAGGTGCCGAAGGCGTACGTGTTCCTCGAGGCGCTGCCGCTCAACGCGCTCGGCAAGGTGCAGCATTTTCGCCTCAAGCAACTGATCGCCGAGGAGGCGGCTCCGAGCCGCGAGGCAGGGGCGAAGAGGGAGCGTGCGGCACATGAAGATCGCCGTCCTAGGCGGTGGCAATGGCGCCTTCGCGGCGGCCGGTGACTTGGCACTGGCGGGCCACGCGGTGCGCCTGTGGCGCCGCGACGCTGCGGCGGTTGCCGCGCACCGTGCCGCCGGCGCGACCGTGGCCGTCGAGGATTACCGCGGCCGGCATGAGGGGCACCTCGCCCTTATCACCGACGATCTGGCAGCCGCGGTCAGCGGCGCGGAATTGATCGTCTGTCCGACCCCGGCGACCGCGCATGCCGAAATCGCCGGGGCGCTCGCCCCACACCTGTGCAGCGGGCAGGTGGTATTCCTGCCGCCGGGTTCGTTCGGCTCGCTGCTGTTCGCCCGCGCCGTCCGCCAGGCCGGCAACCGCGCCGAGGCGGCGTTCGCGGAGACCGGCACGCTGCCCTGGCTCACGCGCAAATGCGGGCCGTTCGCGGTCATCGTCACCGTGCGCGCCAGCCGCTTGCCAACCGGCGTCTTCCCCCTGCACCGCCAGGCCCACGCGCTGGCGGTCATCGCCCGCGCCTTCCCCGGCAGTATCGAAGCATGCGGGGATGCGCTGTCGGCGGCGCTCCTCAACGCCGGGCCGATCATCCATCCGCCGCTGATCATCATGAATGCCGCGCCGCTCGAGCACTTTGCAAGCTGGGACATCCACCACGAGGGCACGCAGGCCGCAGTCCGCCGAGTGACCGACGCGCTCGACGCCGAGCGCATCGCCATCCGCGAGGCGCTCGGCTACGCCGCCCCGCATTTTCCGCTTGCCGACCATTACGCCGAGCAGGGTGAGGAGTGGATGTACGGCCGCGGCTCGCACGGCAAGCTGACGGCGTCGGGGAACTGGCGCGAGAGAATTTCGCTCACGGAGCACCGCTACATGCGCGAGGACGTGGCCATCGGCCTGTCGCTGCTTGTCTCGCTGGGCGCGCTCGCGGGCGTCGCAACACCCCTGGCGCGTGCCTTTCTGGCGATCGGCTCGGCGATCTGCGGACAGGACCTCTCGGCGAGCCGCACGCTCACCGAGCTAGGCGTCGGCGACC
>JBPYEF010000409.1:0-5082 GCA_051985875.1 Hyphomicrobiaceae bacterium | reverse complement strand
ATTCTTGAGTGCATTGTCGGCACCTGCGAGTTTGGCGCAAGCGCACGCGGCTTCCGATTCTGTGGATAGCGGCCCCCCATTATCGCGGCTTCCCCGGCACCCCCCGTGATGCGCCTCAGATCAGCATACGCACCGGGTCTTCGACCAGCATTTTGAAGGCGTTGAGCAACTCCGCCCCCACGGCTCCGTCAACCACACGGTGATCGCAGGACAGCGTCGTTGTCATGATGGTGGCGGCCGCGACCTGATCGCCGAGCACCACCGGCCGCTTCTCGCCTGCCCCGACCGCCAGGATTGTCGCATGGGGGGGATTGATCACCGCCTCAAAGCTCTTGATCGCGTACATGCCGAGATTGGAGATCGAGGTGGTACCGCCCTGATACTCGTGGGGCAGAAGGCGTCGCTTGCGCGCACGTTCCGCCAGATCGCGCATTTCGTTGGAGATCTCGGAAAGCGATTTCAGCTCCGCATGACGAATGACCGGGGTGAACAGGCCGCCAGTGACCGCGACGGCGACGCCGATGTCGCAATATTTGTGGTGCAGGGTGCCCGCCTCCGTCCACGTCACGTTGGCTGCCGGCACCTGCGTCAGAGCGAGTGCCAGCGCCTTGATGAAGAAGTCGTTCACCGTCAGCCTGAAGGCGCGCGGGCCGTCCTTCGGGGATGCGGCGTTCAAGCGCTCGCGCGCCGCCAGCAGCGCGTCGATCCGGCAGTCGACGCTGAGGTAGAAGTGGGGAATCGTCTGCTTGGAGAGCGTAAGGCGCTGCGCGATCACCTTGCGCATGCCGTCGTGGGGCACGAGCTCGTAGGAATTCTTATCGTAGAGTGCCAACACCTTGTCGTCGGCCAGCGATGGGGCCATGCGACCGCCCGCGTCGCGCGCGGCCATCGCCGTACCGGGCGGGGCGAGCGTCGTCCGGCGAGCGCCGAGCGCCGCGTCGATGTCGCGCCTGATGATACGGCCGTGCGGACCAGACCCGGACAGCGTGCGCAGATCGAGCCCGCCCGCGGCGGCGAGCCGCCGCGCGAGCGGGGAGGCAAAGATGCGCTGCGTGCCGTTGTCGCCCGCGGATTGCCGCGCCGCCGGCGGACCGATGCGCGGCAGGGCGGCCGGGCTCGACGCCCGCGACCCGGCAGCATTTCCTGGCGCGGCGGGCGCTTCTGCTTTCGTGGGCGCTCCTGCTTTCGCGGACGCGGCGCTTGGCGCCGGCCGCGGCGCGGCGGCCGGCGCCGCTGTCTCGCCCTCCGCCAGTAGCGTGGCGATCGGCGTGTTGACCTTCACCCCTTCGGTACCCTCGGCAATCAGAATTTTTCCGACCTTGCCCTCCTCGGCGGCCTCCACCTCCATCGTCGCCTTGTCGGTCTCGATCTCGGCGATCACATCGCCGGCCTTGATCGTCTGCCCTTCTTTCACCAGCCATTTCGCGAGTTTGCCCTCTTCCATGGTCGGCGACAGCGCGGGCATGAGAATGTCGGTCGGCATCGGTGTTCTCAACGTTGCACGTAGACGATCTCCGCCGGCGTCCACATCGCCTTGCGGCGCGCTCGGCGGCGTTGCGCGGTCTCGCCCTCGTACACGACGGGGTCACCGGTGCGGCCTGCGAATTCGGGAATTGCTAGCCCGCGCGCGTTGAGCACCGCCCATGCGGCGCCGTCCTCCTCGAGGATCACGCCCACGTAAACGCCGCACCTGCCGCATAGCAGGATCCGCCCGCTGCGGGTGGCAAACGCGTAGCTCACCAGCGCACCGGTATCGACCGTGAGTGTGGCCCGCCCTTGCGGATCGCTGACTGTGATCGCTCCGTGCCGTACGCAGAACGAGCACTGGCAGCTGCGCAACTGCAGCTCGGCGGCAGCCTTTTGCGACACGAGTTGCGCGCCGATCGCCCCGCAATGGCACTGGCCGCGCATGCGGTGCTCAAGGTGCGTGCGACCGGCATCGGCAGATGGCTGTTTCACGCGTAGCATACCCGCTTCACGGCTGCGACGACCTGTGCCGAGCTCGGCAGAGCCAGCCGCTCTAAGTTCGCGGCATAGGGCATGGGCACATCGGCGCCGGAGACCTTGGCCGGCGGCGCGTCCAGGTAATCGAAAGCCTCCATCGCCACCCGCGCACAGATCTCCGATCCGACCGAACACACGGGCCAAGCCTCCTCGACCGTGACCAGGCGGTTGGTTTTCTCGACCGAGCGCAGGACACTTTCAAGGTCCAGAGGACGCAGCGTACGCAGGTCGATCACCTCGGCTTCGATGCCTTCCTGCGCCAACGTCTCGGCGGCGTCGAGGGCGTAGACCATGCCGCGGGCAAAGGAGACGATCGTCACATGCGTGCCAACACGCGCGATGCGTGCCCGGCCGATCGGGACGACGTACTCGCCCTTGGGCACCGGACCGGAGGCGCCATAAAGGACCTCGTTCTCGAGCACGAGCACAGGATTGGGGTCGCGGATCGCCGCCTTGAGGAGGCCCTTGGCGTCGGCGGGATTGGAGGGGGCTACGACCTTGAGGCCGGGCACGTGCGCGTACCAGGCGGAATAGCATTGGCTGTGCTGCGCGGCGACGCGGGCCGCCGCACCGTTCGGGCCGCGGAATACGATCGAGCAGCTCACCTGCCCACCCGACATGTAGCGCGTCTTGGCCGCGGAATTGATGATCTGGTCGATCGCCTGCATGGCGAAATTCCAGGTCATGAACTCCACGATCGGCTTCAGGCCCGCCATGGCGGCGCCGATCCCCACGCCCGCAAAGCCCTGCTCGGTAATCGGCGTGTCGATAACGCGCTTGTCCCCGAACTCCTCGAGCAAGCCCTGGCTGATCTTGTAGGCGCCCTGGTATTGGGCGACTTCTTCGCCCATCAGGAAGACGTCCTTGTCGCGCCGCATCTCCTCGGCCATGGCATCGCGCAGCGCCTCGCGCATGGTCTGCGTGTGCGTCTCTCCCTCCGCCACCACCTCCGCCTGCGCGGGCACGGCGCCGTGGGTGGGGCGCGGCGCGGACGCCGCGCTCGGCTTGGGGGCGGGGCTCGGCGCGGGGCTCGGGGCGGCGGGGGTTGGGCGCGGTCCCGGGCGGCCATCATCGACGCGGGTCGCTGCGGGGCTCTGTCCTGGCCCGCCGCCATCGAGCACGGCGATCGGGGTGTTGACGCGCACGCCCTCAGTGCCTTCTGCGACGAGTAGCTTGGCGACCTTGCCCTCGTCCGTGGCTTCGACTTCCATGGTGGCCTTGTCGGTCTCGATTTCGGCAATGATGTCGCCCGGCTTGATCAGCTGGCCTTCCTTGACGAGCCATTTTGCAAGCTTGCCCTCCTCCATGGTGGGCGACAGCGCGGGCATGAGAATGTCGGTCGGCATGTGTCACGTCTCTTGTTGCGTCGGCACGGGCTCCGGGGCGCGGGGAGCCTCGCCGAAAAACCCCAAAGGATACTGCCCGCGCGGGGGCATCCGCTGCATGGAAAAGAGCGCCGAGGCGCGACCAGGCAAGCGCCCGGCGGCCGCGCGCAGATGCTCGCCAGGCACAGGCTCGGCAGGCACGCCGACAGGTTGCGCGAGGGGCTGTGGATAAGGCGGTGCTGGCCCGCGCGCGCCGACCGGCCGTGCCCGCGCAGGGGAACGGTCGTGCGCAGGCGGCCGGGCCGCGAACGGGAAAGGCGTTGCGCAAGCGCCGGCGGCAACGAAACATCGACCTTCGGCCGCGGTTTTGGATGCCATATGCGAGCGGGGGATGTTGCTGCGCATGGGGTCCCACGTCGGCCTAGGCTTCGACCAGAACGTCGGTACAAAGCTCGCTCTCGTCGGGCTCGGCGTCGGCCTGGGCGAACTCTGCCGCACCGTTGATGATCGAACGGACCTCCGCATCGATCGTCTTCAGCTCATCCTCGCTGCACAGCTTGCCCTGCAGCAGCCGCACGCGCACCTGCTCGATCGGATCGTGCTCCTGGCGCATCTTCTGCACTTCCTCGCGCGAGCGGTATTTGGCCGGATCGGACATGGAGTGGCCGCGGTAACGGTAGGTCAGCATCTCCAGGATGTATGGCCCATTGCCGTTGCGCACCCATGCGAGCACGCGCTCAGCGGTGCCCTTGACGGCGCGCACATCCATGCCGTCGACCTGCTCGCCGGGGATGTCGAAGGAGCGACCGCGCTGCGAGAAATCGGTGGTAGCCGCCGAGCGCTCGACCGAGGTACCCATCGCATACTTGTTGTTCTCGATGATGAAGACCACCGGCAGTTTCCACAGTTTGGCGATGTTGAAACTCTCATACACCTGGCCCTGGTTGGCCGCGCCGTCGCCAAAGAAGGTGAGGCACACGCACCCGTTGCCGCGATAGCTATTGGCGAAGGCGATGCCGACGCCGAGGGGCACATTGGCGCCGACGATGCCATGCCCGCCGTAGAAGTTCTTCTCCTTCGAGAACATGTGCATGGAGCCGCCCTTGCCCTTGGAATAGCCGTGGCGGCGCCCGGTGAGCTCCGTCATCACCCCCTTGGGGTCCATGCCGCACGCCAGCATATGCCCGTGATCACGGTAGGTGGTGATCATCTGATCGCCTTCGCGCATGGCCATCTTCATGCCGACGACCACCGCCTCTTGGCCGATGTAGAGGTGGCAGAAGCCGCCGATCAGGCCCATGCCGTAGAGCTGGGCGGCCTTCTCCTCAAAGCGGCGTATCAGCAGCATCTCGCGGTAGCATGCGAGCTCTTCGGCACGGCTGAAAGTAGGGAGCGTCTGCTGACCGTTGGGGCGAGACATGGGAGGAGCTCATAGCGGGAGCGGAAGGGCAAAACGTACAGGAAAGGGGTAGGCAAGGCCACCCCTCGACCGAGGGCTTGGCCGACGGAAAAGCCGGTCAATGCGCGACCGCGGCAGGTGCGGGCGAGCCCGCAACGGAAGCCGCGGGGGAGGCGACAATCACGCGACTGCCGACTGGAGCAAATCCAAGCAAGCCGATCGCCAACTCCGCGATCAGGTCTGGGTCGCGCGCATTGAGCAGCCGCACGTCGTTCTCCAAACGGGCGCGCACGGCCTCGAGGCGCTCGATCTCCGGCTCCAGCTGTCGGGAGCGTTCGATCAGACGACTGCGCG
>JBPYEF010000408.1:0-4009 GCA_051985875.1 Hyphomicrobiaceae bacterium | reverse complement strand
TCGAGCCGCTGACGCTGCTGTCGGCGATCGCCGCGGTCACCAAGCGCATTGGCCTCGTGTCGACCGCCACGACGAGCTACAACGAGCCCTACAACGTCGCGCGCAAGTTTGCCTCGCTCGACCACATCAGCCACGGCCGCGCCGGATGGAACGTCGTGACCTCCGCCAACAAGTCGGAGGCCTTTAATTTCGGGCGCGCCGAGCACTTCGCGCACGGCGAGCGCTACGATCGCGCGCTCGAGTTCACCGAGGTGGTACGCGGGCTGTGGGACAGCTGGGAGGACGACGCGTTCGTGCGCGACCGCGCGAGCGGGCGCTATTTCCTTCCCGAGAAGTTGCACTTTCTGAACCACCGGGGCGAGCACTTCGCGGTGCGGGGGCCACTGAACGTGGCCCGGCCGCCGCAGGGGCATCCGGTGCTGTTCCAGGCGGGCTCCTCGGAACCTGGCAAGGAACTCGCCGCGCGCATCGCCGAAGGTGTCTTTACCCCCCTGCATTCGCTGCCCATGGCCCAGGGCTTCTACAAGGACCTCAAGGGGCGAATGGCCAAGTTCGACCGTGCGGCGGAGCAACTTAAGGTCATGCCGGGGCTCAACCCGATCGTTGGGCGCACGAGCGCCGAAGCCAGGGAGAAGCACGCCTTCTTGCAGTCTTTGATTCATCCCGAGGTCGGCCTCGAGTTGCTGACCAACGCCGTCGACGGCTTCGATCTGCGCCGGTTTCCGCTCGATGGTCCTCTGCCGGAGGCCGTGGATCAGATGCTCAATGCGAGCTCCTCGTCCGCGTTCCGCAGCGTGCTGCGCTGGGCGCGCGAGGAAAAGCTCACCATTCGCCAACTCTACCAGCGCTTCGCCGGCGCGCGCGGCCAGCGCACGCTCGTCGGCTCGCCGGCGGAGATCGTCGCGGAGATGGAGAGCTGGTTCCTCGCCTTCGGCTGCGACGGGTTTCTCATCCAGCCTTCGCATCTGCCGGGCGGACTCGACGATTTTGCTGCCCTCGTCGTTCCCGAACTTCAGGAACGGGGACTGTTCCGCCGCGAATACGAGGGCCCTACCCTGCGCGACCAACTCGGGCTGGCGCGGCCGAGGAGCCGCTATGCGAGGCCATGACCCGTAGAGCGTCTCAGCCGGCCAGTTGCCACTCCTTGAACTTGGCCGTGGCCTTGTCGAGGTTGGCAGCCCACCAGGCGTCATCCTTGATGAACACCTTGTCGTGGAGCTTCGGGCTCGTCGGCAGCGCGTCGACGATGTTGGGAGGCAGCAGCTGCAGCGCCTCCGTGTTCGGCACCGCGTAATTGGTGAGCTCCATGTACTCCGCGTCGGCCTTCGGGGTATTCAGCATGTAGTTGATGTACTGGAACGCCTCCGGCTTGTTGGCGGAGCTGGCGACCACGCAGTAGGGGTTGCCGGCCACCGCGCTGTAGGCGGCGGTGTAGCCCAGCTGGCCGCCGGCGCGATTGGCCGAGATCACACGGCCGTTGAAGCAGTTGGCGAGCGGTACGGCGCCAGAGGTGAGCTGCTGGATCGGCTCGGCGTTGCTATTGTGCCAGATGATGTTGCTGCGGCCCAGCCGCTCGAGGCTCTTGAGCGCGCGCTCGACGTCGAGGGGATAAAGCTGTCCCAGGGGTACCCCGTCGGCGAGCAGTGCCATCTCCAGGGTGCTGCCGTCCGAGATGTTGGCATAGAGCGAGCGCTTGCCCTTGATGCGACCGGTGTCCCAGAACTCGGCCAGGCTCCGGGGTGCCTTGTCGTCGGGGACCTGACGTTTGTCCCAGGCCATGACGAACAGAAACAGGGAGAACTTCACCCCGTGCGACTTGCGGTACTCCGGTGGAATGTGCGTCGGATCGATGATGCTGTAGTCGTAAGGGGCGATCAGGTTCTGCGCGACCGCCTCGGAATACTCGGCGCCGGTCAGCCCGACGATGTCCCATTGCGCCGGCGAGCCGGAGGCGTTCTGCAACTTGGCAAGCGCAAGGGAGGCATTGGGGCCGATGTTCACCTTGACCCCCGTCTTGGCCTCGAAGGGCTGAGCGAACAGTCGCGTCTGATACTCCTGGATGACGCCGCCGTAGCCGGCGAGGTTGATCGTCTTGGTCGCGGCGTTCGCGCGCCGACCGCTTGCGGCGATGGCACTCGGCGCGGCGGCGAGCGCGGCACCGCGCCGCAGGAATTGCCGACGGCTGATGCCAACCCGGTCGGCTGCGCGGCGGGGACGGCTCTGGTCGGGCATGGGGCACCTCGTCTGGCTGGCGGCTTGCGTGAACGTTCCATCGCCAAGCGCCGCTGCGCAGGCGACAAACGGCCGGTAGCGGCGCGCAGAGAGGGCAGCGAGCTGCGGCCCTGCGACTTTCGGGGAGATCGGGAGACAGTGTCAACGGGAAAGCCCGGGGGCGGCGATCCTTGTTGCCGCGGCCGCAGGCATCCGCCGGGCAGGCGCGAATGCTCCTCGCCGCGCCCGCTTTTGCGTCGGGCGCCCACGCGCCGATGGCGCTCGCCGCGTTCCCAAACTAAAGTTCTGCACGCGCCAGGGGGAGTGCGCAGGGCTCCGGCGTTGCACGCGCACGAGGAGACGGTGCAGGGCAAACCATGACGGATCGCAAGGCACGGGCGGGCATTGCCAGGGCGAAGAGGGTCCTGCCGGCCTTCCGCGACGGGCTGTGGCTGCTGGCGCCGATCGCCATCCTCTATGGTGCCTTTGCCCTCCTACCCTTTGCCCTGATCTTCCGGTTTGCCTTCGCCGATGGCGGTGCGCCATTTCGCAGCGTACTGAGGAGCCCGCTGCTGCTGCGGGCGGCGTGGAATACGCTGCTCATCAGCGCCACGACGACGCTCATCGCCCTGCTGCTGGCCTACGTGTTGGCGGCCGCCCTTTGGCGCGCGGGGCCGGTTCTGCGCCGCGTCCTGCTCGCCTTCGTGCTGCTGCCGTTCTGGACGGCCGTGCTGATCAAGAACTTCGCCTGGGCCGCCTTGCTCCAGGACAACGGCATCGTCAACACGCTGCTGCAGCAGAGCGGCCTGATCGCCGCGCCCCTGACGCTCCTGCACAACCGCCTGGCCGTGATCATCGGCATGGTGCACTACGTCCTGCCCTACGCGACGTTTCCCATCTTCAATGCCATGCAGGCGATCGATGGGCGCATCGAGCGCGCAGCGCGCAGCCTCGGTGCCGGCAGCGTATCGGTGATCTGGTTGATCGTTCTGCCGCTGACGCTGCCGGGCGTTCTCAGCGCCGCCGTGCTGGTGTTCGTCGTCTCGATCGGCTTCTTCATCACGCCGGTGATTCTCGGCGCACCTTCGGACATGATGATCGCCAATTTGGTCAACTACTACGTGCACGAGCTCGTCGACTTCAACGCCGGTTCCGCACTCGCCGTGTTGATCCTGGCCGCGGTGGTCCCGCTCGTCGTCCTGCAGCAGAGTATGCCGCGTGAAGGCCAATATGGTGCCGTCTGAGCTCAAGCGCGCCGGCCGGCGTTGGCGCCTCGGGCGCACGCTGCTGTTCGCCGCCTGCGCACCGATCCTGATCCTGCTGGTGCTACCCTCGTTGATCATCGTACCGATGGCGCTGACCAAGGGTGATCTCATTCAGGTGCCGCCGATCTGGATCTCGGTCCATTCCTTCGCCGATTATCTCGGCGACCCCACGTGGGTCGCCTCGACGCTGCTTTCCTTCGAGGTCTCGACGCTGGCGGTGGCGATTGGTGCCGTCGCCGGCAGCGCGGCGGCGATCGCCGTGCAGGGGCGCCGCTTCCGCGGGCGCAACGTGGTTTCCGGGCTCATTCTGGCACCGATCGTGGTGCCGGTCATCGTCCTTGCCCTCGGCGACTATCTGCTGCTTGCACCGCTGGGGCTAATCGGCAGCTGGTTTGCGATCGCCGTCGTGCACGCGGTGCTGGTGACGCCTTTTGTCTTCATCTCCGTGCAGACCAGCCTGGCGGTCGGCCTCAACACGGCACTGCTGCGTTCGGCGCGGAGCCTCGGTGCCGGCCGCATTGCCGTATTGCGCT
>JBPYEF010000407.1:0-6665 GCA_051985875.1 Hyphomicrobiaceae bacterium | reverse complement strand
CCGTCTGGTACTTCGCGAGCAGGGCGCGGCAGTCCTCGTCGTCTATTGACGCCATATCCAAGCGGCAACGCGCACGCTCGTTGAGACCGCGCGCATGCCAGAGTGCCACGGCATCGTGCTCTACGAGTTCGCAAACTGCGGCGCTCAGTGCCTCAAGCACGTGATTGCCGGCAGCGATCCCGTTGGTGCCGGATACAAAGTGGAGCCCACTATGGCTGGTCGGCATGGTGTAGTCGGTGTGAACGACTTCCCACGGCACCCAACAGCTCTCCCGGTGCAGCAGATCGTAGCCTTCGATCCAAGCAATTTTCGCCCCATCGGGCAAAGGGTTACCGGTCCCGCAGAGTGAATCTGGATTGACTGCGCAGCTCTCCGCCGCGATCTCGCGGTAGCTCGCCGTGCGCGTCCGCGCCGTGATCTCCTCACCATGAAAAAGCTCGATTGCCTCCATCAACGCCGAAGCGCGGGCCTGCGTGAGAGTAAGCCCCTTGCCCTGTGAGACAGAAAACGAGCGAGAATTCGGGCGCACGGCAATGACCACCGGGATACCGATGCGATCCAGTCCCGTGACATTGCCTATGCGCGTAATCCCCATGTGGCGCGCGAGGGGAGTAACGCGCGCCAATGTCGTGTCTGGCGAGATCGTCCGATGCGTTCCGCGCTTGAACAGCTTTGGTCCGGTGCCGTCGATCGCGTTGGCCAACCCGACTACATGTGCACCAAGCTCGGCCAACGGCGATCTTCAATCATGTCATGCCTTGCGGCGCAATCCTCTTACCTTCACTTGCCATTGCCAGAATTGCTCGACGGCGGCTGTTTGCCCTTCTTTTTCGGCTGTTTCTTTCCCGACGATGTACCTTTGTCCGGCTCCTTGGGTTTTGTTGCATCGCCTGCCGCACCGCCATTAGCCACTATCACCGACCCGATTGGAACGGACACCGGGTGGTCCACCGCCCCGGCTTGCTGGAGTAGGTTGCGCAGGTAGTCGGTCTGCTGGGGATCCTTCAGCGACAAGCGTTCAAAGGTACCGCCACGCTCAGAGACGTAGATGGTCCCGCCTTTGAGTTGCATGACTACGGCATCAAGACCCGCGTCACGCTGCTGGCCAGACCCGAAGGACTTGAAGTCTGGCCTCTCGGCGGTTGCGTCGACGGCGAACAGGCCGCCGCAACCGATCGCTACCGCCCCCCACCTACACAGGCTGCGCATACGCTGCTTCAGGTCTGATGGCCTCATGAAGTTCGCCCCCGAGGGAAATCTGGCAAAGCAATGCCAAGTGCTACGTCGCAACAGTAAAGCAACATCGTGCCCTGCAAGATGTCAAGCTAAGCTTCCGTCCGCCGACCGCAGCCAGGAGCTCGGAAACAAGCACGCGGGCTCAGGGAGGCGCCGACTGCAGGCTGCTCAACAAGGCCCTTGCATCGCGCAAATCAGGCGTTTCGAACCCCTCGGTGAAGCGTTGATAGATGCGGGCAAGCAGCTGCCACGCCTCGCCGCGCCGCCCGAGGCTGTGCCAGCCCTGAGCAAGGCTCATGGCCGCGCGCAGTGCAAAAGCGAGCGCGCCCTGCCGCTCGGCCGTTTCGATCGCCCGCAACAGGCAGGCCTCGGCCTCCCCGGTCATTCCCGCACCCGAGCTCGCCAGGTGAATACCTTTGAGGCGCGTGATCTCTGCCGCGAACAGGCAATTGCCGCTCGCGTTTATGAAATTGAGCGCTTCGTCAATAACCTCCTTTGCTCGCTTTGCCTCCCCGGCTTTCAGCAGCGCCTCGGCAAACACCGAGAGCTCGTAGTCGTAGTAGAAGCGGTAAACCCGGTCGCGCTTGGTCGCGATTGCCTCGTTCATGCGCTGTAGTCCCTGCGCGGCGTCGCCCTCCACTGACTGTACCCAACCAAGCAGCAGCGGGCACATCACGAAAATCCTGCTGCCCTGTTCGGCGGCGATGCGCATCGCCATCTCGGCCAGTTCACGACACGCCTGCGGCTGGCGAAGCAGCTGCCTCAGCGTGGCCGACCACCACGCCGCGTGCGCCAGACTCGGAGGATGCTCGAGCCGATCGCCGAGCGCGAGTGCCGCCATGGACGCTTGTTCAGCTTGACCGGGAAAGCCGGCAATCCACAGCGTCACGGCGCGATGGGCGTGCGCGCAAACACCGGTATCGTGACCCCCATACTCGTAGGCGTGCGCCCGGTGACGGTCCTCGCGGTAGAGCGCGATACCGCGCTCCGTGTCGGCCAGCGTTGCGTCGATCAGCCCAGATACGTGCGAGTTGGCCCAACGCGAGTGGTGGGCCTCCAAGATGAGGCTCTCGTCCGCAAGCTGTTCTCCAACATCGACCATCTCGTTAGCCAGGCCGAGCGCGGGCCCGGTCTGGCCGGTTGTAATCTTCGTGTACCAACTACCCCACAAGGCTCTGAACAGCTGTTTGTCGACGCCAAACTCCCGGGCCAGGGTGAGCGCACGGCCGTAGTGCTCCGCGACCGCAGGAGCGGAGGCGCCGTAGGCAATGTTCAGCGCCGTGCCAAGCCCGAGGCGCAGCTCGAGCTCGCGCCGGCGCGCCTCCGGCTTTTTGACGATCGCCTCGAGAACGCGCAATCCGCTGGAAAAGTGCATGATCGCTTCGTTGACCGACGAGCGCCGCAGCGCCAGCTCGCCGGCGCGTTGCCAATAGTGCGTAGCTCGCTCCCCGAGACCGGCCTCACTGAAGTGGTGGGCGATCACTTGTGGCCTGGTCTCGGCAAGGTCTGGGGATGTGTCCTCCAGCGCCTGCGCGACGCGTGCATGCAGCATCTGACGCGGCCCGCGCGGAAGCGTGCTGTAGGCGGCATCTTGCACCAGTGCATGCTTGAATTGGTACGTGGCGTCGGGGGGGACACCCCGCTGGTAGATCAGCTCCGCGGCAACGAGTTGCGCTAGCGCGGCATTCAGGTCTTTCTCGGCCACCACGGCGGCGGCCGCAATCAGGGCGTAGGAGAACTCCCGCCCAATGACGGAGGCGATCTGGGCGACGTCCTTCACCGTTGCCAATCGGTCGAGCCGGGCGAGTAGCGAGGCATGCAGCGTTGAGGGAATGGCCAACGGCGGCAACGGGCCTCTCAGCTCATAGTGATCGCCGGTGTCCCGCAGCAAACCACTTTCCAGCACCGTCTTGGTCAACTCCTCGATAAACAGCGGCACGCCGTCGGTTCGCGTAACGATCTGATCGCGCACTTCGGGCGGCAGCGTCTTGCCCTTGGTGACGCCCGCAATAAGGGCCTCGCTTTCGGAGTGACCGAAACGGTTGAGTGAGAGCGTCGAAACATGCCGGTGGTCCGGCCAGGGCGGCGTAAACTCAGCCCGGGCAGTTGCCAGCAGTAGGACGCGCTCGTGCGCGAGCTGTTCAATGACCAAGGACAGCAATTCCAGCGATGTCGGGTCAATCCAGTGGAGATCCTCATACACCGCCAGGACCGGCTGACGTGCCGCTAGCCGCTTCAGATGCGCAAGGAGCGCCATGAGGGTCCGCTCCTTGCGCCGCTGCGGCGTCATCTCGGGCAGTGGGTAGCGGTTGCCAGAGGGAATGGAGAGAAGCGCGGCGAACAGCGGCATCTCCTGAGCAAGAGCGGCACGCGACTGCAGCAGGAGCGACTGCAGCTTATCGATCTTCGCCTCGGGGCTGTCGTCGGATTCGATGTTTGCGGCACGCGTGATTTGCATAATGTTGGGGTAAAGGGCACTGCTCTGATGATGCGGGGAGCAGAAATAGCTGAGCGGGGTGTGTGCATCCGACATCAGTCGGTTTTGCAGTGCACGGGTGATCCGCGACTTGCCGATGCCGGGCTCACCGACCAGGAGAACGACGCGCCCCTCGCCGCGCTTCGCCTCTTCCCAGCGCCGCAACAGTATTTCCAGCTCTTCCTCGCGCCCCAGCAGCGGCGAAGTGCCTGCCTGGTGTTGGGCCTCGAACCGGCTCTCGATCTTGCTGACCCCGAGCACCTGGCGCACGTGCACAGGCTCGGGAAAGCCCTTAAGCGTATGTCGGCCGAGATCACGGTAGTCGAACAAGGCGCCGACCAAGCGATGCGTGACTGGCGAAATGACGATGGCATTGGGCTCGGCCACCGCCTGCAGGCGCGCCACCAGGTTCGTGGTGCCGCCGATAGCGGCGTTCTCCTGGGTTACGCCCTGTCGGATCAGGTCGCCGACCACAACCACACCCGAGCCAATGGCGATGCGAGTCTGGACCACCACGTCAGCGACGGGTCTCAAGTCGGCGACCGCCTTGAGGATGGCGAGGCCGGCGAGAATCGCGCGCTCGGCATCGTTCTCGTGCGCGCTTGGATAGCCGAAGTAGGCGAGAACTCCGTCCCCGAGGAATTGCGCGACCATGCCGCCGAGCGCGGTAATTTCCTTGGCACAGCAGGTATGGAACGCAGCGATTACATCACCCTGCTCCTCGGGATCGAGCCGCGCCGAAAGCGCGCTCGATCCCACCATGTCGCAGAACATGATGGTCAGTTGACGCCGTTCGGCAGCAGATACCGGCGCCGCCGCTGAACCTGTTCGCACGGCCGGCTGCGTCACGCCGGCGCCAAGTCGTGTTCCGCATTCGGCACAGAACTTGTTTTGCGCCGGATTGCCGTGTCCGCATGCGGGACACACGTGGGGGAGCGCCGTCCCGCACTGTCCGCAGAACTTGCTGCCTACCGGCACGTCTGCTTTGCAGCTCGGGCACTGCACGGCCCAGTCCCTCGCACTTGCTCGTTATAAGATTAACACATCCGTCGTCCGACAAAAGGCGGCCGGCCGCTGGCGAAAATGCTCCACGTTCGTCCGTTTGGGAAAACCGTAGGGGACAAAGGATTAATGCGACCACCTGGCCGGCCTCTCGGCGCATCGCCGCTCCGCGCCGGCCCGTTGCTCGAGACACCGCTTGGCGGTCCATCCATCCGGCGGATGCGTGCGATCAGGCGCACCGGGCAACGATCCCATCCGCTTCAGGATCACGCGGGTGCGGGACAGCACCTTCACCGAGCTCACCGGGGGATGCCGTTGCGCAGATCGCTGAAGGGCGCGCTCCTTCGCGGACCTTGCCGAGGCTGGTCGGCGCACGGCGACTGCCTTCATGACCGGGCATTCGCAAGCGCACGCGACGATGATGTCGGTGGCACGCTCATGCAGCGAACCTCCGAGTAATCTCTCACCTGCCGGTAAGCCGGGCAAACGTTCCCCGCCAACTCATCGGTCGCAGTCTCGCTGCAGGCGGATGCGGCAGCCGCATGCGGCCTCCCGGCGGCTGAAGAATAAGCGTTGACTTTCGGTAAGTGGTTGCTTACTGTAAGTACTAACTTACGATCGTGCCTTCTGGCGACTGCTTGCCAACCCACCGCCGGCGCGTGTTGGAACGTGGGACCGCGGCGTTGGCCGCATTACAAGGGCGGTTCGGGCGCGACGGCTGCACAGGGGGACACGCGACATGAGGCCCACCATGGGCATGGCACCCGTGCGCAAAACGGTTCGCGTAAAGGCGCCGATTGCACATGCCTTTGCCGTCTTCACCAGCGGGTTGACGCGCTGGTGGCCGCACGACCATGGCGTCGGCAAGAAGCCGATCGCGCGGGTCTTGCTGGAGCCGCGCCTCGGCGGGCGGTGGCTCGAAATCTCCAAGGACGGTACGCAGACGAGTGTCGCCACCATCATTCTCTGGGAGCCCCCGCGACACCTGGTGCTGCTGTGGCAGGTCAACGCGCAGTGGGCTCCCGACGCAGCCATGAGGTCGGAAGTCGACGTGCGTTTTACCGCCGACGGGCCGTATGCCACGCACGTTGAGCTCGTGCACCACAAGTTCGAAACGATGGGAGAGCAGGCTGGTAAGGCGATGCGCAGGGACGTCGATCGCGGCTGGCCTGGCCTGATTGCGTGCTTTGTCCAGGAAGCCGAGCGCAACCACAGGGAAAATGAAGGAGATCACCATGGGTGAGTTCATTGTCTACGGAAACCCCGCCAGCCCCTTCGTGCGCAGTGCATGCCTCGGGCTCGAAGAGAAGGGTGCACCGTATCGGGTGGAAGCGATGGGCGTGGGCGAGATACGCGGCGAGGCGCATCGCAGTCGGCACCCTTTCGGCCGCATCCCCGTGCTCGACCATGGCGACTTCAGGCTTTACGAGACGCAGGCGATCCTGCGCTACATCGATGCGCGGCTGCCAAATCCGGCGCTGCAGCCGACCGATCCCAGGGCGATAGGCCGCATGAACCAGATCATCGGCATCAACGACTGGTACCTGTTCCCGCTGGTTGCGCGCATTATCGTGTTTCACAGGATCATCGGCCCGGCGTTGCTCGGTACGCCCGCCGACGAAGCTGCGATCGCTGCCGCGGTTCCCGATGCGCGGCTCTGCCTGGGCGAGCTCAATCGCCTACTGGGCGATCAATCCTTCCTCGCCGGCGAGCGGTTGTCCCTTGCCGATCTGCTGCTGGCGCCACAGATCTACTTCATTGCCGCCACCCCCGAAGGTGGCGGCATACTCAAGGATACGCCGCTGCTTGCATGGCTGCGCCGGATGAATGCGCGGCCGAGCCTGCAGGCGACGCTGCCGCCAGAGGCCCTGCGCCAAGCCGCCTGAACGGGCGAAGGGCAATTGCCTGACGACGCCGAGGCTACGCGCGTCGCCTGCACCCCGGGCAATTT
>JBPYEF010000406.1:0-2578 GCA_051985875.1 Hyphomicrobiaceae bacterium | reverse complement strand
CGATCCCGATCGTCACCGCCTTCAAGGAAACCCTCGGCATGGACAGCCTCCTCGTCGGCTTCGGGCTCGACGATGACCGCATCCATTCGCCCAACGAGAAGGACAATGTGCGCTCGTTCCGCAAGGGTGCCCGCAGCTGGGCCCGCATACTCGAGAAGCTGGTTGGCTGAAGACGGCGGTCGCGCCCGCCCGGCGGCGAAGCGCGGGCGACATTGTCGCATTCACGGTTGCCGTGCCGCGCCGGTCGGTGCGGGCACGCGCCGTCGGGCCACCCCGCGCAACGCGCCCACTCCCGGACGGAGGGGGAGGACGACATGAGGAGCAAGGCCTGCCTTGCCTGGATGATCGCGGCGTTGCTCGCCGCCGGCGGCGCCTGCGCCGAGGCCCGAGGCTGGCGGCAGCAGGAGAACTACGCTGCGCGCGGGGGTGGCGAGTCGCGCGACACCCCCGGGGTGTTTGACTACTACGTGCTATCGCTGTCCTGGAGCCCGAGCTACTGTGCCGGGAGGAGCGCGTGGCACAGCGACCCCGAATGCACACGCCGGTTCGCCTTCGTGCTGCACGGCCTGTGGCCGCAATTCGAGCGCGGATGGCCGCAGGACTGCGCCAGCCCCGATCGCGGCTACGTACCCCGACCGGTCGCCGATCGCATGCGCGATATCATGCCGAGCGCGGCGCTGGTATTCCACGCCTACCGCAAGCACGGTACCTGCAGCGGGCTCGGCGTCGATGGCTACTTCGACCTGGCGCGGCAACTGTTTGCGAAGGTGACGATACCCAGCCGCTTCCAGGATCTGGTCGCGGAGCGCACGACAATCGCCCCGGACGAGCTGATCGAGCAATTCGTCGCGAGCAATCCCGGCCTCACGCCGCGCATGATTGCGGTGTCCTGCGGTGGGCCCGGCAACCGCCTGCGCGAGGTCCGCATCTGCTTCACGAAGGATGGTGCATTCCGCGCCTGCGGCAAAAACGAAAATCAGCGGCGGCTGTGCGCGGCAGCGCGCATGTACGTGCCCCCGGTACGCCTATCCCCCCGGCAGCGGGGCGAACGCGACGGTGATTCGCAGGGCGATGCGCTGCTGCCGGGTCCCGGCGACCGCCGGGACGGGTCCTCCGACGGCGCCGCGGGACGAGACGCGCCCAGCCGTGAGGCGCACTGAGCGCCAAAGGCCGAGCCAGGAACGAGCGAGACTGAGCGCTTAAGACTTAGCCCCCAAGCATTGATGCGCGAGGACGGTGAGCACGCCACCCGCCGTGCCGTGGCGAGGCAACGCCTCAGCCCTCTGCGGGCAGCAAGCCCGGTAGCATGGGCATGTCGCCGGACGCGCCCAGATGCACG
This sequence comes from Hyphomicrobiaceae bacterium, assembly GCA_051985875.1. GTDB lineage: Bacteria > Pseudomonadota > Alphaproteobacteria > Rhizobiales > Hyphomicrobiaceae > AWTP1-13. The sequence continues at coordinate 1,239 of JBPYEF010000406.1, read as the reverse complement.
CCCTCGAGCGCCAGCAACCGCCGCTTTGTACGCTCGCCGCGGTAGGCGGAAAAGCCGCCAATCTTGCCGCCGCTGGCGAGGACGCGGTGGCAAGGAATGATGATCGGCAGGGGGTTCTGGCCGAGCGCGCGGCCGACCGCGCGCGCAGCGAACGGCTCGCCGATGCGCCGCGCAATCTCCCCGTAGGTAGCCGTCCGTCCCCAGGAGATGCCACGCGCTGCCGTGTACACCTTGCCCGCGAAGGGTGGCACGCGCGCCAGGTCGAGGGCGATGGTGGCGAAGGTGACTTCGCTCCCGCGGCAGTAGGCCTCGATCTCGTCGATGGCGTTGCGCACCGGCGCGGGCGGCTCGGCGATGAAGGCATCGCCCGCCACCCGCCGGAGGCGGCGTTCGGTTGCGGCCCGGTCGGCCTCGGGCAACTGCAGGAACGTCAGACCGACGGCGCTCCAGGCGATGCCGATCGTGCCGAGCCCGGTGTCCAGCAGCGCGTAGCGCTGGCGTGCCGTAACGTGCTGTCGCTCCTCCATCGTCAATCCTTCCCGCCGCCTCGGCGCACGCGCACCGCGCGACCTGCGAGCACGATCGCCGCCCGAGCACCGCAACCCATTGCCCGCCGTCCGTGTCCGCTACCCGTATCCACTGCCCAATCCACTGCCCAGTACACTGCCCAGTACACTGCCCAGTACACTGCCCACGCCACTGCCCAGGCCGGCACTCGTGCCCATCGTCCGCGCTCCGAAGCGCGCGGCACATGGGCTGGCAACGCGCACCCACCAAGGTTCACATAGGCTACAGGGGCGAAAACGCAAGCGGCACGCTGCCGTTGCCGGCGCGCCGCCCCGGGCCCGCCCGCACAGCACCGGTCCGCGATCCGGCACTCTGCTGTGCGTCCAGCAGCCGTCGTGCGCCGTATTTGCCTCCGCCCGATTTGCCGGGCATCATTGCCGCGCGCATGCGTGGGTCGCTTGCGCAGGCCGCTGGTGAGACCAAGACCGTCAGGTGGGAACATGATCATCGATGATCAGGCGTCGGTGACGGCAGCGGTGTTACAGGCCTATGCGCGCACCCCTGATCCCCGCATGCGTGAAGTGCTGCTCGCCCTCGTGCGCCACCTGCACGACTTTGCACGCGAGGTGCGTTTGAGCGAACGGGAGTTCCATGAGGCGATGCGCGTCATCGCCGCGCTTGGCCAGCATACCACGCCCTCGCACAACGAGGTCGCGCTGATGGCCGGCTCGC
>JBPYEF010000405.1:0-4494 GCA_051985875.1 Hyphomicrobiaceae bacterium | reverse complement strand
TACCATCACGCACGGAGAGGTTGCCCTGTACATGGGACTGTATGGACCGCGGTTTGCGGTGCAGTCCTCCGAGACCTTCGCACGGGCGATCGGCTACCCGCGCGCCCCGATCGATGACCTGTTGGTGTTCCACAGCATCTTCGGCAAGACCGTCCCCGACATTTCGCTCAACGCGATTGCCAATCTCGGCTACACAGAATGCCGCTTCCTGAAGCCGGTCTATCCAGGGGACACCCTGTCGGCGACCTCCGAGGTCATCGGTATGCGCGAGAATAGCAACCGCACCTCCGGCGTCGTCTATGTGCGCACCCTCGGCTACAATCAGGAGGGTGATCGTGTACTCGCGTATGTGCGTTGGGTCATGGTCCGCAAGCGCGACCCACGCGCCGCGGCGCCGCCCACGATCGTCCCCAAGCTCATCGAGCGGGTTGCGCCTGCCGACCTTGCGGCGGCCGTGCCTCCGCTCGACGTCACGCGCTATGATGCTGTCCTCGCCGGAGCTCCCTACCGCTGGGGCGACTATGCACCGGGGGAGAAAATCGATCACCGCGACGCCATGACGCTTGAGGAGGCCGAGCACCAGATCGCGACGCGCCTCTATCAGAACACGGCGCGGGTGCACTTCAATCAACACGAGCAATCGCCGCTCAAACGCCGCCTGGTGTACGGCGGCGTCGTCATGTCGCTCGCCCGGGCGCTGTCCTTTAACGGCCTGGCCAATGCGTTCCACATCACCGCGATCAACGCCGGCCGGCACGTCGCGCCGTGCTTTGCCGGCGACACGATCTATGCCTGGTCGGAAATCCTGGAGCGGGTCGAGATCCCCGGCCGCGCGGATATCGGAGCGCTGCGCGCGCGCCTTATCGCCACCAAAGATCGCAGCTGCGCCGAGCATCCTCTGCACACTTCCTCGGGCGCGTATGCCGAGGGCGTGCTGCTCGATCTCGACCTGTGGCTTGCGGTACCGCGCTGATGCCCTTGCGGTCGCCGGGTGGTATACCAGATATGCGTGCTTCGGCCGCCTGCCGGGCCTTGGGGCAATCGGCATTTGCCGCGGCCGGCGTCGCACGCTAAAAGCCCGCTTGGCGGGCTAGCGCGGGAGAAGTGAGCATGGCCGAGGCCAAACGGACGATCGAGCGCCCGCTCTCGCCGCACCTTGCGATCTACAGCTGGCAGATCAACATGGTGATGTCGATCGCGCACCGCCTCACCGGCGCGGCGCTGTACGCCGGCACATTGTTGCTCGCGATCTGGCTGGTGGCGGTCGCCAGTGGGGAAAGAGCTTTCGCAGAGGTCAACGGATTCCTGGCGCATCCCATCGGCATGCTCGTGCTGTTCGGCTACAGCTGGGTGCTGCTGCACCATTTGCTCGGAGGCGTGCGCCACCTGATCTGGGACTCCGGACGGGGCTTGCGCATTGCTCAGGTCAATGCGCTGTCGTGGCTGACGCTGATCGCCTCGGTGACGCTCACGGTGCTGCTGTGGGCGGTCGGACTGTCCCTCAAGGGGGTCCTGTAATGAGCTACCGCACGCCGCTCGCGCGCGTCCGGGGCCTTGGCTCGGCCAAGGAGGGCACCGGGCTATTCTGGGTGCATCGCCTGACGGCGGTCTCCAACCTGATCCTCGTCAGCTACCTCGTGTCCGTACTGGCGCGGCTTGCTGGCGCCGACTACGGGACGGTCAAGGCCACGCTGGGGCAGCCGCTGGTGGCCGTACCGTTGCTGCTGCTGATCCTCTCGGGCACCGTGCACATGCGCATCGGCATGCAGTCGATCATCGAGGATTACGTGCATTCCCACGGGTACCGCATCGTAGCAATGGCGCTGAATTCGTTCTTCGCCTTCATCATCGCCGTCAGTTGTGCGTTCGCCGTACTGAAGCTGAGCTTCGGAGCCTGACCGATGCCACAAGGAAGTGACGCAACGGATGCCGGAGTGGCCAAGCCCGCATTGAACGGCAAGGCCTATCCGCTGACCGATCATACCTACGATGTCGTCGTCGTCGGCGCCGGCGGCTCCGGGCTGCGGGCCACGCTCGGCTGCGCCGAAGCGGGTTTGAAGACGGCGTGCATCACCAAGGTGTTTCCCACGCGCTCGCATACCGTCGCCGCTCAGGGGGGCATCGCCGCCGCCCTCGGCAACATGGGGAAAGACGATTGGCGCTGGCACATGTTCGATACCGTGAAGGGGGCGGACTGGCTCGGCGACCAGGACGCGATCGAGTATCTGTGTCGCAACGCACCCGAGGCCGTGTACGAGCTCGAACACTACGGCATGCCGTTCTCGCGCACCGAGGATGGACACATTTATCAACGTCCCTTCGGCGGCATGTACACCGAATACGGCGAGGGTCCGCCGGCGCAGCGCACCTGTGCGGCGGCGGACCGCACCGGGCACGCGATGCTGCACACCCTTTACGGCCAGTCGCTGCGCCATTCTGCGGAGTTCTTCATCGAGTATTTCGCCATCGACCTGATCATGGATCAGGACGGCGACTGCCGCGGCGTGGTCGCCCTCAAGCTCGACGACGGAACCCTGCACCGTTTTCGCGCCAAGAGGACGATCCTGGCGACCGGCGGCTATGGGCGCGTCTACTTCACATGCACCGGTGCCCACACCTGCACCGGCGATGGCAACGCCATGGTGCTGCGCGCCGGACTGCCGCTACAGGACATGGAGTTCGTGCAGTTCCATCCGACGGGCGTCTACGGGGCCGGCGTGCTGATTACCGAGGGAGCGCGCGGGGAAGGCGGCTATCTCACCAATTCCGCGGGCGAGCGCTTCATGGAGCGTTATGCCCCGCACGCCAAGGACCTCGCGTCGCGCGATGTGGTCTCGCGCTCGATGATCATCGAGATTCGCGAGGGCCGCGGCGTCGGGCCCGAGCGGGACCACATACACTTGCACCTCGACCATCTCGACCCCAAGATCCTCGCCGAACGACTGCCGGGCATCACCGAGAGCGCCAGAATCTTCGCCGGCGTCGACCTGCGCCGCGCGCCGATCCCGGTGCTGCCGACGGTGCATTACAACATGGGCGGTGTGCCGACGAACTATCACGGCGAGATGCTCACGCTGAAAGCCGGTAATCCCGATCACGTCGTCCCCGGATTGATGGCGCTTGGGGAAGCGGCGTGCGTCTCCGTCCATGGCGCGAACCGCTTGGGCTCCAATTCTCTCATCGATCTGTTGGTGTTCGGGCGCGCATGCGGTCTGCAGTGCGCCAAGACCATCGAGCCCGGCAGCGGCCAAGCCGAGCTGCCGGCCGATGCGGGCGAGGCGGCGCTCGCCCGGCTCGATCGGGTGCGCTACGCCAAGGGCGCCACGCCGACGGCGGGTCTGCGCCTGAAGATGCAGAAAATCATGCAGAGCAACTGCTCCGTTTTTCGCGATCGGCCGTTGCTCGAAGAAGGCGTGAAGAAGATATCGGAAGTCTGGCAAGGCAGCGACGACATCCGCGTCTCCGATCGTTCGCTGGTGTGGAATTCCGACTTGATCGAGACGCTCGAGTACGAAAATCTGATCGTGCAGGCGGCGGTGACGGTCGCCGGCGCATTGAACAGGACCGAAAGCCGCGGTGCGCACGCACGCGAGGATTTCCCGGAGCGCGACGACGTTAACTGGATGAAGCACACGCTGGCGTGGGTCGACGCCGAGAGAAAGAGCGTTCGCATCGACTACCGGCCGGTGCACGCCTACACGATGACCAACGAAGTCGCCTATATTGAGCCAAAGCAGCGCGTGTATTGAGCTATCGCATCGGCAACGCCCGGGGCCATATCCCCGAAGCTGGCGGGCGCGCCGAAGCGGCCCGCCAGCACGCCAGACAGCGGCTCGGGCAACAGCCAATTCGGCCATGCGACGGTGAGCGCCGGAACGCGCCGCGTCGGACCCCGGCCGGCCGCCGCGGTTGACACTTAAAGCGGGCTGCCCGCGCATCAAGAAGCGGCGCTCTCACCGAGACCTCGCTTGGCGAGCAGGGCGGCTACCGAAGGGGCGCGACCGCGGAAGGCGATGAACGCGCGCCGCGGATCGCCGCGGCCGCCCGCGGCGTAAATGTGCCGATACAGCCGCTGGGCAAGCTCCGGCGCGAAGACGTCCCCCGCCTCCTCGAACGCAGCAAAGGCATCCGCGTCCATCACTTCCGACCACAGATAGCTGTAGTAGGCGGCGGCATATCCGCCCATGATGTGCTGGAAATGCGGGATGCGGTGACGCATGACGATCGCCTCCGGCATGCCGATGCGCTGCAAGGTTTCCGCCTCGAAGCGGTCGACGTCGAGGCGCTTGGGATCGGGGGCGAGGTGCAGCTCGAGGTCGACGATGGCGGAGGCGATGTATTCGACGGTCTTGAATCCCTGGTTGAAGTTACGCGCGCGCGTCAGGCGCGCCAGCAGTGACGGCGGAACCGGTCGGCCCGTGCGATAGTGCCGTGCGAAGCGAGCGAGCACCTCGGGCCGCGTAAACCAATGCTCGTAAAGTTGCGAAGGCAACT
>JBPYEF010000404.1:0-8142 GCA_051985875.1 Hyphomicrobiaceae bacterium | reverse complement strand
GCTGTTTCGCCGCCAGTCCTGCGGGTACAACCAACCGTGCCGATTATGAGTTCATGCGCGAGGAAATCCTCGAGCAACTGCGTGCGGCGATGCCGCTCGACGCCGTGCTGCTCGGCCTGCACGGCGCCATGGTCGCCTTCGGTTACGACGACGTCGAAGGCGACATCATCGACAGGGTGCGCACCATCGTTGGACCGCGGTGCGTCATCGGTGTCGAGCTCGACCCCCATTGCCACCTGACGGTTGCGCGCGTGCGGCGCGCCGACATCATCGTTTTGTACAAGGAATTCCCGCACACGGACGTCGTCGAACGCGCCGAAGAGCTGCTCGACCTCGTGCTGGCCACCCTGCGGCGGGAGATCAGCCCGGTGATGGCGGTGTACGATTGCCGGCAGATCCAGAGCTATCCCACGACCTTGCCGGTGATGCGCGCCTTTGTCGATCGCATCAGGGCGCTGGAAGGCAAGGACGGTATCCTTTCGGTGTCGATCGCCCACTGCTTTCCCTACGCCGACGTGCCCGAGCTTTCGACGCGGGTGCTCGTCATTGCCGATGGACAAAAGGAAAAGGCGAGCCGCCTGGCGACGCGGCTCGGCGATGAGCTCGTGTCCATGCGCGGCAAGACCGCGCCCGAGTATCTCGATCTGGCGGTCGGCATCTCTGCCGCGCTCGGCTGCAAGGTCGGACCGGTGGTCGTCGCCGAGCCGGCCGACAATGCCGGCGGGGGAGCGCCATCGGACAACACCAGCGTGTTGCGCGAGCTTCTCGGCCGCAACGCAGCCAGCGCGGCGCTCGGGCCGATCTGGGATCCGATCGCGGTCCGGCTCTGCTTCGACGCGGGCGTGGGTGCCACCCTGCCCCTGCGCATCGGCGGCAAGATCGGCCCGGCATCCGGCGCCCCGCTCGATTGCGCGGCAAGCATCCTCGCCCTCGCCGAGGACTGCAGCCAGAGCTTCGGCCCAACGCAGGTGCCGCTCGGCGACTGTGCGGCTATCCGCATCGGCGGAGGCATCGACGTCGTGCTCATCAGCACGCGCACGCAGGCTCTTGGCCTCGAGCTGTTCACCAACGTCGGCATCGACCCGCGGCAGAAACAGCTCGTTGTCGTCAAGTCCACCAACCACTTCATGGCGGCCTTCGGGCCGATCGCCAAGCAGGTCCTCTACCTCGACAGCGATGCACCGCTGTGCCGCGACTACCGCAAGATTCCCTACGCCCGGGTCAACCGGCCGATCTGGCCGCTCGATCGGGAAACCGAACCGAAGCTGATAGTCTGAGGCTCGTCTTAGGCTCCTGGGGCGCCGCACCCGATGCGCACCGGCGCACGCCTAACCTGCCGTGCCGGCGGTCTCACCCGTCCTTGATCTCATCGGCCCAGGAGAAGTCGGGGCCACAGAGAGGAATAAAGCGCAGCGTCGTCCGGCCCAGCCGGATCAGGTCGTTGGCATGCAACTCGACGGGAACGAGCACGGGCTGCTTGCCAAGGCGTACCAGGTTCGCCTTGCCGCCGTGCTGGATGTAAAAGCGGCGCTGCTCCTCATCGTAGGTTAGGAAGGCGTGCTCCTCGCGGGAAATCGCCTCGTCACCGAAGCTCAGGCAGACGCGCTGCGATGGGTCGCGCCCGACGGAGTTCATGCCGACGAACACCGGACGGAACGCGCCGCGTCCGGGACCCTTCACCACCACCACCCATCCCGCTACCGGGTCGACCTGCGTCTGGTCGGCGCGCACGAATTCGGTCTTGGCGTGCCCAAGCTGCATGGTCCCCGCGCCCCCCGCCGGCTGCGCTGGGTCGAGATTGCCGACGAGACGGGTGCGCGCAAGCGGCGTCTGCGCCTGGGGGGCAGGCGACGGCTCGACCGGCTGTGGGCGTGCGCGCTCGCTGCGCGCAACCGGCGCCGCGGCGGTCGCCGCCCTGTGCACGGCAGTGTCGGTGGCCTCGAGCAAGGCGATCGGCGCATTGACCTTGACGTTGCGCGTGCCCTCGGCAACCAGCAGCTTGCTCACCCTGCCGCCGTCGACCGCCTCGATCTCCACCGTGGCTTCGTCCGTCTCGACCTCGGCAATGACGTCGCCGGCGTTCACTTGCTGGCCTTCCTTGATGAGCCACTTGGCAATCGTGCCCTCGTCGTTGCTCGAGAACAGTTGGGGCATTCTGACTTCAATGGGCATCGGCTTTTGCTTCCGGTTTGGCAGGGCCGCGGTCGTCGATGCTCGACTATAAACCCCGGACCCGACACGTGCGTGAACGCGCATGATGTCCTCTCGCACCCGATTAGCCAATGGGCATGCGCCATGGCGTTGGCCCCTGGGGCGTGCCTGGTTGGCGGGCTAGCGGCGCGCCGCGCGTATCCCACGGGCCGCGATCGGCCTTCCCCTTGGCCGAATGCGGTGGGCTCCATAACTGCGCCATGCCGCTGCGGCACGCTGCCAGGCAGCGGCGTGGATATTGGCAACGGGGGCGCGGATATGCCCATGGAATTTCTCGTCCTGATCGTCGGCCTTATCGCGCTGTGGGCCGTGCGCGACGCGCACAAGGCGCGGTCCGGGCTTGAGACGCAGCTGAGCAGCGTGCGCGCTCGGCTCGATCGGCTGGAAGAGGCCCTACAGGTGCCGGGCGGCCTGGAGCGTGCACCCGCAGCTCCGCAAGCCCCGCCTGCGCCCCCGGCGGAAGCCAAAGCCGCAAGGCCTCCGGACGCCTCCCCCTCGCCGGGCGCTAGCCCCTCCGAGGGGACGGCGGCGACCGTTGCGCCCGCGCGCCTAAGTACCGCCACCTTGGAAGAGCGCCTTGGAACGCGGTGGGCCGTGTGGGTCGGGGGCGCGTCGCTCGCCCTTGGCGGTCTGCTGCTCGTGCGCTTTACGATTGAGCAGGGCGTGTTCGGGCCCGAGGTGCGGGTCGTGCTCGCCGGCTTGTTATCGCTCGTGCTGATCGCCGCCGGCGAATGGTTCCGGAGGTCGGAACGGGCGCCGGCGATCGCGACCATCAGTAGCGCCCATATCCCCAGCGTTCTGACTGCGGCCGGTACGGCGAGCGCGTTCGGTACGGTCTACGCCGCGCACGCGCTCTATGGCTTCATCGGCCCGGTGGCTGCCTTCGTACTGCTCGGCGGCATCGGCGTGGTGACGATGGTCGCGTCCGCCTTGCACGGCCCGTCGCTGGCGGGCCTCGGCTTAATCGGTTCGCTCGCGGCGCCCCTGCTCGTCGCGGCGCGCGCGCCAAACCCCTGGCCGCTCGTCGTCTATTTGGCTGCGGTCGCGGCCACGGGCTACGCGCTGAGCCGCCTGCGCCATTGGCTGTGGCTCGCGCTCGCCGTGGTCGCCGGCGTGCTGCTCTGGGGACTTGCTTTGGTCGCCCATGCGGTAGGCGGGGCAGGAGAGGTCTGGGTCGACCCGATGTTCGTGCATGCGTCCGTGCAAATGGCGCTCACCGCGGCATTCCTCGCTCTCGAGCCGCACCTTGGCACTCCCGACGATGCGGCGGAGCCCGACTGGATTGCGACCGCCGCGCTCGCTTCCTCGGCGCTGGTCGCGCTGCTGGCGTTCGGCGCCGGCCGCAATGCCAGCCACGCGATCCCGTTCGCGGTCGTGGCGATGAGCGTGCTGGCGCTGACGGCCTGGCGCTGCGCCGCTGCGGCCGGTGGCGCAGTGCTGGCGGGATTGGTTGCCGTTGGCGCCACCGCCCTATGGCCTGGGCTGGCAAGCTCCGAGCCGCGTCTGCTTTCGCCTGCCGTCGCCGACGTGCTGCGCCTGCCGGACAACGTCGTGCACTTCATCGTCTTTGCCATGGCCTCCTCACTCGTCATCGGCCTGTTGGCGACGCTGCGTCTCGAGCGCGGCCGCATCCTGCCTCCGGCCGCGGCGGCACTCTACGCGCTGGCCGCCGTCGCACCGCCGCTGCTGGCCCTCATTCTCGTCTACGTGCGCGTAACGCAGTTCGACCGTTCGATCCCCTTTGCGCTGTTTGCGCTGGTGCTCGCCGCCGATTTCTACCTCGCCGCCTATCGCTTCGGCGGCGTTGCGCCTGCGGCCAGAACGCCGGCCACGCGCCTGGCTGCCGGTGCGTTCGCCGCCGGCGTCGCCGCTGCCATCGTGCTCGCTTCGGTGATGGCCTTCGAGCGCGGCTATCTGACGGTGGCCTTCGCCATCACTGGGCTCACCACCGCCGTTGTTGCCCACCGCCAGCGAATTCCGCTGCTGCGGGGCGTGGTGGCGGCGCTTGCGGTCATCGTGCTCGGGCGCCTGCTCTGGGACCCGCGCATCATGGGGTCGGGCGTTGGGAGTTGGCCCGTGTTCAACTGGCTGTTGCTCGGCTACGGTGTTCCGGCCGGAGCTTTTCTGGCCGCGGGCCACGTGCTCAAGGCGGAGGGCGAGGACCTCTCCGTGCGCCTTTGCGATGCGCTCGGGGTGTTGTTTGCAGCGCTGCTCGCCTTCTACGAGATCCACCACGCGCTCAACGGCGGCGATCCGCTCGCCAGCACTTCGGGTCATGTCGAGCAGGGGCTGCTGGCGCTGATCAGCCTACTGTGCGCCTACATCCTGATGCGCCTCGACGGCTCCGCGTCGAACCCGGTGTTTCGCTACGCATCGCGCATCTTCCTACTGCTGTCGATGCCGATCATCATCATTGGCCTTGGCGTGGTCGAGAACCCGCTCTTCAGCGGCGAGCGCATTGTCGGCATCCCCGTGTTCAGCTCGCTGTTGCTCGCCTATCTGCTGCCGGCAGCGGCGGCGCTGCTGCTCAGCCGCGCCTCGCGCGGCGCGCCGTCGGCGTGGTACCCGCTGAGCGCCGCGGTGCTGGGGCTGTTCCTGCTGTTCGCCTACGTGACGCTGGAGATCCGCCACATGTTTCAGGGCGAGACAATCGCGATTTGGAAGGGCGCGACCCAGCCGGAAATCTGGGCGTATTCGGCGGGATGGCTGACACTGGGCCTCGGGTTTCTCGGTTGGGGCATCGTGCGCGCCAGCCATGAGGCGCGGTGGGCGTCGGCGGCGCTCGTCGTGCTCGCGGTCGTCAAGGTGCTGCTCTACGATCTGACGGGCACCGGCGGTCTGTGGCGCGCGCTGTCCGTGATCTGCCTGGGGACGGTGCTGGTCGGCATCGGCGTTGCCTATCAAAAGCTGATCTTCGCTCCGCCGCGCGGCACCCCCGCGCGCTGACGGGGCACGCGAGCGTCGCGGCGCGGCGGAGCGCTCCCGGCGAATCGGGCGCCCTGCGCCGGCGCCGCGCGTGCACGCAAGGCGGTTGCAGCAACGTGCCCGACTGCGCGCGTCAGAGGGTGCGCGTCACGCGGGGGAAGGCTAGGGTACGGTGCGGAGCACGGCCGGCTGCGGCACGTTGCGGTGGCTGTGCGCGCACCTCGGCAAAAGAACGCGCCGGGCAAAAGCCAGGCGAAAGAACGGGCCAGGAAAGAACAGGAAGGTGCGGCGATGTGGCCCCTGGTTGAGGAGATCGGATTTGCCGGTCTCGGCTTGGCCATGCTGGCCATCTTCGGCGGTGCCGCGGCGCAGGCTGCGATCGGCATGGGCCTCAATCTGTTCACGGTCCCGGTGCTGGCGCTGATCGACCCGGTGTTCGTGCCGGGCCCCGTGTTGGTGCATTCGGCACTGCTGTCGATTGCCGCCAGCGCCCGGCTGCGCCGCGACATCCGCTTTGGGGAGGTCCGCCTCGCCGTGCTCGGGCTGCTCGCCGGGACGGTGCTGGCGGGCTTCGTCCTGGCGGGCATCCCCGCCGAGCGCTTGGCGCGCACGTTCGGCATCCTGATTGTGGTCGCCGTTGCCATCACCATGCTCGGGGCGCGCTTGCCGATCACGCGCGCCAGCATCTTCGCCGCCAGCGCCGTTTCCGGTGTGATGGGAACGATCGCCGGCGTCCATGGCCCGCCGATCGCGCTCGTCTACCAGCGCGCGCCGCCGGCACGGATCCGAGCGGCCTTGCTGCCGTTCTTTGCCGTGGCGAGTCCCCTCTCGCTGCTGGCGCTCGCGTTCGCCGGCCTGTTCGGCTGGCGCCAGCTGTGCGCGAGCGTGCTGCTGCTGCCTGGCCTGGTCGCCGGCTACCTCGCCGCCCCGCTGCTGATTCGCTTGTTCACGCCCGCGGTGGTGCGCGGCGCCATTCTGGCGATTTCCGCAGCCAGCGGCATCGCCCTGATTCTCAGGAGCTGAGTGCCAAGGGCGCGCCACGGTACTGATCCGCGCGCCCTCCGCGGGCGGCGTTTGCCGGCGTGGCCGTGTGCTAGGGTCGGTCCGTGCCGCGCGCTCGCGGCTTCCTCACACAGGGATGCGCGATGACCCGAGACGAAATCCTCTCTGCACCGTCGATGCCCGCGTTCGCCCCGAGCTATCCGCGCGGGCCCTATCGCTTCGTGCGGCGGGAGTATCTGATCATCACCTATGAGACCGACCCCACACTGCTGCGCGCCGCGCTGCCCGAGCCGCTGCAGCCTGCCGACGGCAATCTCGCCTTCTACGAGTGGATGAAGATGCCCGATGCGTCGGGGTTCGGCGACTATGAGGAAAGCGGTACCGGCATTTTGGCGACCTTCAACGGGAAGCCCTGCAATTTCTCGGTGCAGATGTATCTCGACGACGAGCCGCCGATCGCGGGCGGACGCGAAATCTGGGGTTTTCCGAAGAAGTACGGTATCCCGCGGCTGAAGGTGATCAAGGATACGCTGACGGGCACGCTGCACTACGATGAGGAGCGTGTCGCCATGGGTACCATGGCCTACAAGCACACGAGCCTCGCCACCAGGCTTGAAGAAGTCGCTGCCGGGATTGCCAAGCTCAACGTCAACCTCAAGCTGTTGCCAGACGTGGACGGCTCGCCGAAGATCGCCCAGCTCGTCGGCTACAATCTGCAGGAAATCCACGTGCACGGCGCGTGGGATGGTCCCGCCCGGCTGCACTTCATTCCGCACGTCAACTGCCGGGTTGCCGATCTGCCGGTCGGCAGGATCGTCGGCGGCCGGCATCAGATTGTCGACTTCGTGCTGCCTTACGGACGTGTCCTGCACGACTATCTGGCATGACCGACCGCGGCCTGCCATTCTCAGCACGTCGTCCGGTTGCGGACGAAGCGGCCGCGCCGCGATAGGTCGGCAGCGATCGGCGCCGGCAACGCCGAGCGCCGCGCGGCACTCCGCGCATACGCGAGCGGTCCGGCGTCCGCAACGCTCAGCTGGCCTCCGCCGCGACCCTGCGCCTCGCTTGCTATGGCGCCGACTTCGGAGCAGATTTGCCAGGCCGGTGACGGATAATCGGGGCAATAAGCGCATGCACGCGCTCGCGGCCGAGACGCCGCCGCGGGAAGGAAATGATCCATGGCTAAGCGGCGGTCGATGTCCCTGGCGATCCTGATCGACCAGGCGACCGGCACGCACCCCGCCTCATGGCTGCACCCCGACAGCAATGCCGCAGCTTCGACGGACATCGCCTATCTTCGCGGCATCGCCCAGCTCGCCGAGCGCGGCAAGTTCGACTTGTTCTTCGTCGCCGACACGCCCGCCGCGCGCACCGACAATCTGCACGCCTGGAGCCGCTTCCCGATGTACATGAACGCGCTCGAGCCGGTGACGCTGTTGACCGCGCTCGCCGGCGCTACGACGCACATCGGACTGGGCGGCACGGTGTCCACGAGCTTCTCCGAGCCCTACAACGTCGCCCGGCAGTTCGCGTCCCTCGACCACGTATCGGCGGGACGCGCGGCATGGAACGTCGTCACCTCCGCCAACGACTATGCGGCGCGCAACTTCGGCCACACCGCCTTGCCGCCGCACGCGTTGCGCTATGCACGCGCCGGAGAATTCGTCGACGTCGTGCGGCAGCTGTGGAACACCTGGGACGACGATGCCTTCGTTCGCGACCGCGAGCGGGGTCTCTACTTCGATCCGGCGCGCATGCACGCGATCCACCACGCGGGTGCGTTCTTCAAGGTCGATGGTGCCCTGAATATAGCCCGCGCGCCCCAGGGCCACCCGGTGATCATTCAGGCGGGGGCCTCCGACACCGGCCGCGACCTCGCGGCGCGCACCGCCGAAGTCGTGTTCGCCAGCGACGCGAGCCCGGAAGATGCCAAGGTCGGCTACGACGATCTCAAGCGTCGGGTCGCCAAGCATGGTCGGGACCCCGCGAGCCTGCGCATTCTGG
>JBPYEF010000403.1:0-7742 GCA_051985875.1 Hyphomicrobiaceae bacterium | reverse complement strand
CCAATCAACTGGCGGGAACGAACCTGACGGCGCCAGTGATCCAGCTGCAGGTGGTCGTTACTCTGGTCCTGGCCGTCGTCGTCCTCCATGAGCCATGTACCGCGCTGCAAATGGTGGGCGGCGTGGTGATGCTGGTGGGCTCGTTCGTCACGCAACGCCCACCGCGCGCGGCGGGATTGGGCAGCGGAAAGGCACGTAGCTCCGGCACACCCAGATTCGAGCCGCGGCAGGTTGCGGGTTACCTATTTGCGGCGACGGCCGCGTTGGCGTACGGCACAACGCCGATCATGGTACGCACGTCGTTGGAAGGCAGCGGACCCCTCAGCGGTTTGGTCGGCGCGCTGATCGCGTACGGGGCAGCGGCATTGGTCATTGGCATCGCGATGTTGTCTGGCCCGTTTCGGCGCAACGTGATGGCCCTCAAGCGTGAGAACATCTCCTGGTTCGTGTGGTCCGGCGTGTTTGTCGCTGCTGCTCAGGGGCTGTTCTACTCGGCCATCGCGACGGCGCCGATCATGCTGGTGATGCCGCTCATGCAGCTCTCCCTGGTGTTCCGGCTACTGTTTTCGATGTGGCTGAACCCCGAGCACGAGGTATTCGGCTTGACGGTGATCACTGGTTCGGCGGTTTCGATCTTGGGCGCCTGCGTGGTGTCGATCGACAGCAAGCTGATCCTCGAGGCTCTGTCGGTCCCCGATGCACTCGCGCAGCTGCTGCAACGGGGGCTATGACGCTGCGAATTGCAAAGCCGAAGCCGGTGGGCCATTCACGCCTCACGGACTTGTGATGTACGTCACGGCGGTTCGGCGGCGCGCTCTCTCATTGACGAGTTCGTGAGGAACAACCGCCGCTTTCGAGCTGCGCTGGCTTCTGGCGGCGCTCTCATCGCTTCGGTGCTGCGTGGCGCGATTGTAGCGATACTGTCCGTGCCTCGTTCACCAACCCTGGTGGTTCGCGCCTGGGCCCTCATCGCGCCAGCGCGCGTGCGGGATTTTGCCAGGAGGCAAGATTGCACCTTCAATCGAAGTGGTGTTCGGCCTTTCGCTCGATGATATCGTAGGGAGCGTTTCGAGCCGTAGTCGCACAGGAAAATGAAGGCTTGGTCCGCCAGATCGCACGGGCACAGCGTCGCCGCTATCGCGTCCTAAAGCGATTTGCCTTGCAATACGCCAAATGGGTGCACGCTCCGTGCGGGACAAACTGCGCATTTTGATCGCCGGTGCCGGTATCGGCGGCCTGACCGCGGCACTGGCGCTGCTGCGCCGCGGATTTGATGTCGACCTATTTGACCAAGTAGACGCGTTGCGCGAACTCGGGGCCGGGATCCAGCTCGGCCCGAACGGCTCCCGGATCCTTTTGGCCCTCGGCCTTGGACCGGCCCTGCGAGAGATCGTGGCGGAGCCGACGATGAAAGAGGTTAGGCTCTGGAGTACCGGAGAGAGCTGGAGGTTGTTCGACCTTGGCCTAGATTCGCTGGAGCGTTTCGGTGCTCCCTATTGGATGGTGCACCGCGGCGACTTCCATCGGGTCCTATTGCAGGCCGTGGAGCAAGCCAGGCCCGGCGCTGTTCACCTCGCACATCGCGCCATCGCCTGCTTTGACCGCGGCGATCGCGCTGTGCTCGAATTCGAGGGTGGCAGGAGCGAAGAAGGCGACTTGGTGGTCGGCGCCGATGGGGTGCATTCGCGCTTGCGCACGCACATGTTCGGTGTCGCTGAGCCGGAGTTCACGGGCCTGATGGCCTGGCGCGGCGTCGTGCCGCTGGAAGTGCTGCCAGCGGAGCTCCGCCGCCCGGTCGGCACCAACTGGCACGGCCCCGGGAGCCACGTCGTCACCTATCCGTTGCGGCGCGGTACGCTCATGAACTTCGTGGGCGTAGTCGAGCGCAGTGATTGGCGGAGCGACAGCTGGACCGAGGAGGGAACGAAGCAAGAATGTAGCGCTGATTTTGTTGGCTGGCATCCTCTTGTTCACGCCATCATCGACAATCTCGATGCCGTCTACAAATGGGCGCTGATCGGGCGGCCGCCGATGCCGGCCTGGAGCGAGGGGCGCGCCACCCTATTGGGCGATGCCTGTCATCCGACACTGCCGTTCCTCGCCCAGGGGGCCATTATGGCCATCGAGGATGGGGTGGTGCTGGCACGCTGTCTCGAAAGCTTTGCCGATGATATTCCGCGCGCCCTGCGCCGATACGAAGCGCTGCGGCTCGAGCGCACAACGCGGGTCGTCCTGGGTTCCGCGGCGAACACCAAGCGCTATCACAACCCCTTACTCGCCGATCCCAAACGGGGTCGCGACTACATGGTGCGCGAATACCCACCGGACAAGGGGCGAACCCTATACGACTGGCTGTTTGAATACGATGCCACGACGGTGCCTGTATGAGCTTGTCGGGGTGTCTCGCACCCGACGCGGAGGCGGTCTCGCCTGGCGGGTAACGCTCCAGTCACCTTGTTGATCGACACTGATTGGGCGTGTTCCCTCGGGCACGCCCGGCACCTAAGGGTAAGCGGGTTGATCTGCACTTTGGCAGTGCAAGTGTCTCAGACGGCAAACAACCTTGGATGCCTAGCGCACGTTTGCAGAGGACGCGCCGCCGGCCCCCTCAGGCCAGTGACTGCACGACGGCTCGCCCGTGGTGCTCGGGCGGATGGGAACTGGCTGCGTCGCCAGCCTGTTGTCCTTGTGCCGCCCTTGTCGCAATCATGATGGGGCGGGCAGCCGATTCAGCGAGCGGCCTAGGTAGCGAGGGTTGCACCAACTGTGGCGAGAAGGACGCATCCGCGCAGCATCCGATCTCCGCTGGCATGCACGTCGTGTTCAAGCCGTTCGGTGTGGGTAGGCGTATACTCGACATGTCGCCCCAACAGAGGGGATAGGTCATGGCCACCAGCGATCCGGGAGCCGAAGTACCCTGTATCAAGTGCGGCTTGGTCGACGTAAAAGCAAACCTAGTACCACTTGGCTTTTGGTTCGGAGAAGGCGCTCCCCTCCCTCGGGTTGCGGGCTACATAAGCGCATGGGTGCATCTAGCGTGTTGGAAGGAATACAACGAGACGCGCATGGAACTACAGGCGGTAGACGTAGCTGCGGACGTGGCGAGGGAAATGTGGACGGGTGCGCCGTAAGCGCGTAAGTGCCGCCGCCGTGCGATATTAGGAGCAATCACAAAGGGTATCGATTGCCGCAAGCGCGCTCTCGCACCGCAAGCCCGTCGGCGCAGCCGTCTTCCGAGCCTTGGGATGTAGAACCCACGCGTGAGGCGCAACCCTCTGGTCAGGACGCAAGTCTGCCCAAAAGCGCGCGAGAGACCTCGACAAGCGTGTCGCCGCATTCGGCAAGAAACCGGGCAATCTGCGTTGCGGGCACCACCTCCAGCGCGACGTACTCCCGGTGCGCCGCCGTGGCGAACAGCGCGCGCATCTGCGCCGCAGAGTGCGCAATGCGGATGGTGAAGCCAATGTCCGTAACGTGCGAGCGCGCGTCCTCGACCATGGCGAAGGCGTGCGGTGGACTTGCAACCTCGGACGGGGGGATGCCCGTTTCTTCTACCAGCTCGGTGAGCAGCTGGGCCGCAAGATCGACGCGCCCGGCCCTATTCACGTGCGCGCCATCCACACCGCCCGACGGCACCAACTCCCAGCGCCCCGGATCCATTTCCAGGTGACTGGCGCGGCGACCAAAGACGATGCCTTCGGCGCAGTGGAGCACGCCCGTCACCGCAAGGGGCCGAACTTTCAGATATGCGTGGAGGCTTGGATCGCGTCTTTGAGCGATGAACCAGCGGTACTCGGCGAGCCAACCGCGCATGTGTTGTGGCGTAGACTGGGCGATGCTGAACAGCCGGCCATTGAACAGCCTATCTCCCCGAAGGGCCGTTTCGGCCTGCCAAATGTCTTCAACTCGCCGGTGTACCTCGGGAGAGAGGACCGGCTCCATTGCGCCGAGGTGCACCTCGGGCGCGGGGCGCGCGGGGCTTACCTTCAGCATGCTCGCAGCACCTCCAACAGCTCGGTCAGGCGCTCGATGAAGGCGACCTGTGCAGGCCAGCCGCTGCGATCGCGGCGATCGGCGAGCACGTGCGTGGGCACGCCGGCGGCAAGTGCAGACAGTGCGCCCAGGCGCGAGTCCTCGACGGCCAGACATGCGGTCGGCAGGCAACCGAGACGCGACAGTGCCAGTGCATAGGGATCAGGTGCCGGCTTGCCGCGCGCGACCTCGTCGCCACCGACAATGACATCGACGTTGGACGACAGGCGGTTGCCTGCGAGCCACTCCGCGGCCATGCACCGCGCCGAGGAGGTCACCACGGCAATCTTCCAACCGTGCTCCCTCGCCACCCGAAGCACCTGCTTCGCGCCGGCGGCCGGCGGCGCCGACCGATGCGCCTCCCGCACCATGGCCGCGTATTCCTCCTGAAGCCGCGCCGCATCGCCAGGCAGATGATGGACATCCTTGAGAACCGCGATGATGGCGGCCAGCGGCGGTCCGTTGAGGTGCCCAAACTCCGCATCGCTGCCACGGGCGCCAAATCGGGACAGGAAGGAAACATACACCGTCTTCAGCGCTGCAATGCTGTCCGCCAGCGTGCCGTCCAGGTCTAGCAGCACTGCCTTGTCGGTTGCGGGCATTTTTCGGTCGGCCGCTACAAGCTTGGCACTCGAACGTGCGCGAAGCTGAGCACGGATTGCCGCCCCGGCAAAGCCAAGAACGCAATGGCGCCCGCGTGCGCGCCAGCCATTTCCCACGACCGCCCGTTGCTGCAGGATGTTTCCGTCAGCGAACCAAGTCCGCGGGACATGGATGCGCCGCGCTCATCTCGGCGCGATCTCGTTCGCCGACGTCTTTGGAATGAGATAGCCGACACCGCGCACCGTGTGGATGACGAGCTCGGCGCCCCAGGCGGAGAGATCCTGCCGCAAGCGATAGATATAAACCTCAATGGCGTTGCTGCTGCCTTCATCGGCCCTGCCAAACAACTGATCTTCGAGAAAGCGCTTGGGGACGACGCGGCCATGGCGCTGCATCAGCAGCTCCAGCAAAGTTGCTTCGCGCTGCGAGAGAATTTGCGGTGCGCCGTCGACATATACCTGGCGGCTTCCGGTATCGAAGGTCAGATTGCCGATGCGAAGCGAGCCGCCGAGATACTGCGCCGGGCGACGCAGCACCGCCCGCAGGCGCGCCACGAGCTCCTCGATGGCGAATGGCTTGGCAAGGTAATCGTCGGCCCCGTCGCGTAGGCCCTCTACCCGCTCCGTGACGCTGGCGCGGGCGGTGAGGACGACGACCGGGGTAGGGTCCCCCCGGCGGCGCAATTCTCGGAGGATGTCGCGCCCGTCACCATCCGGCAAGCGCAGATCGAGCACCATGGCCGCGTAGCGTCGGCTATCGAGCGACGAACGAGCTTCCGTGGCGGTCGTCGACAGATCCACGTCGAAGCCCGCCTTGCTGAGGGCGCCGACGAGAAGCTGGCCCAGCCTCTCATTGTCTTCAACGAGCAACAGTCGCATGGTCAGGATGCCGTGGGAGGTCTTACGAGCGCAATGTCTACGCCGCCGGTGCTCGCCTTCGGGGCAGAGAACACTGCGCCCGTGTCGGCCTCGGGTCTCCGCCGACCGTCCGACATCGGGTAGCCGACGGCCGCAGCTGTGAAGCGCAGGGCAAACGCGGCTCCGCCGGAGGGGCGGTCCTGCACGCTAATCTCTGCGCCATGGGTCTCGACGATACGTCGCACGATCGCCAAACCGAGACCCGCACTTCCCGAGCGGCGGCGGTCGCGACGCCAGAAGCGCTGAAAAATGAGCTCGCGTTCCGCCTGGGGAATCCCGGGGCCGCGATCGAGAACGTGCACCTGGCCGTCGCCCGCGACCTCGATCTGTACGTCGCTGCCCTGCGGGGTGTGGTTGATGGCGTTCTCGACGAGGTTACGAATGGCCGTGCGCAACAGTTCCGGATTGCCCTTCACCCAAGTCGGACGGTCGATGCCGGTCACGGCGATGTCCTTGCGCTGCGCGAGCGCCAATGGCGCCAGCGCCTCCGCCACTTCGCCACACGCCGCCCCGAGATCGGTGACCTCCCGAGGATCGAGGACGAACGCCTCTAGCTCTGCCATCGCCAGGAGCTGGTTGGCAATCCGGCACATGCCCTCGATGTCCCGCTGCAGCTCCATCCGAACGGAGTGGTCGCTTAACGTTTCCACACGCGTACGCAGGATCGCCAGCGGCGTCCGCAGCTCGTGGGCGGCATCTGCCGTGAATTCGCGTTGCATGCGCAGGCCGCGCTCGAGCCGATCCAGCGCTTGATTGACGGCCGAAACCAGCGGCGTCACCTCCTTGGGGATACCGTCGCTCGGCAGGCGCTTGTCGGCGCGCTCGGGACTGATGCCCTGGGCCTGGCGCGAGGCCGCGAGCAGCGGCTGCAGGGCGCGGCGGAAGATGACGATGTCGATGGCCAGAAGGATGGCCAGGATTGGAACCGTTGCCCATCCCACGCGCTCGAAAAAATCCGCGACGATGTCGTCGATAATGACATCGCGATGCTCTAAATTCTCACCGACCTGCACCCAGACGGTCTTGTCGGCGATGTGCTTTGGCACGCTCGCGCCCGACAGCAATGCCTTGCCGTGCCAGGAGCGCAGGGTCGGAGCATCGGGCGCGCCGGCTTCGGAAGGGAACAGTGGTCCCTTGTCGTCGAGCGAGGAAAACAGCACCTGGCCGCCACCATCAAGTACGGCGTAGGCGTAGCGGCCGTAAGCGCTCGAGTACACTTCACGCATGCCGATCGGCAAGTTAAGGGCCCAACTGCCGTCCGGGCGCAGCGCGAGGCGGCGGGCAATCGCCTCTGCGTTGTCGCGCATCGACTGCCTGTGCAGGTTGTTCGTTTCCGATTCCAGCAGCCAATAGAGGGCTGCCGGCATGAACACGGAAGTCATCGCCACCGCCACGACGTGCAGGCAAACGATCCGAGAAAGGATCGATTTGAAGCGGATCACGTTGCTTCACCTCATGCGCAAAACGTCTGCGCGGCCGACGCTCCTCGTCCCCCGCCCGCCGCAGGCAAGATCAATGCGCGCTCGGCGCCTCTCTCGCATGGTCTCTGGCAAACCGCAATCGAAGCGCGACCGACCTGGCAGAGCTAGCACCTGCACGCGGGCGAGTCGGAAACCTCCTATCATTAGTGCCGGGAATGCAGCGAATCCACGTCGCGCATCGGTACCCGTTCAGCTTGACGTCAGGTTACTCGCGCCGGGGCAGGCCGGCGCTGCCGCAGGCCAGGGTTGGCAGCCGGCGTCGGGTCTCCCAATTGCCGCCTGCCTCTCCCGCGCGCGGCATACCGCCGCGGCATGCCGTCCTGACGTCAGGGCGCGACCGCGCGGTGCATGCGGCACTATGTGCTCGGGCTGACGCTTGCATCAGCTGGTAGGAATGAACCTGCTCCGACAAGAGATGATCTGATCTTGCAAGAGGGCCGCTCATCGCGCTTGCCGTCGGTCGTGCAGTGGGCAGCACCGGCACTTCGAGGGGCGGCCGCGCCGTACACGACCCTGGCGCTGGCGCTCGGGCCCTACCTGTGTGTGCTGGTCGCATTCGCAACGCTGATCAACACCGCGGGTCCGCTGCATCACGACATGACGGAAGCATGGGCGTGGGGCAAGCAATTCCAACTCGGCTACGCCAAGCATCCTCCGTTCACCGCCTGGATCGTGGGGCTGTGGTTTCTCGTCATGCCACGGAGCAATT
>JBPYEF010000402.1:0-14307 GCA_051985875.1 Hyphomicrobiaceae bacterium | reverse complement strand
TGCAAACGCGTCGTCATCGTGCGTTCTCGCCCGCTGGCTTACCATAGTCGGGCCGCGCGGCGCGCGGGGCAAAGACAGGGCTGCCCGCAAAGGCTATCCGCACTGCGGCCACTAATCCACCCCGGTTGCGCGCACCCCGGATATGGTGCCGATGCGCGTACGTGTCGAGGCGCGCGCGATCATTCCCGGCGCCGGCAAGGGCGGCGGCGTCAGCGGTGCAGCGCGCGGGCGAGCTGCAGGGTCATCGCGTAGTGCTGCAACACCTGGCCGGCAAAGCGCGCCGCGATCAGCTCGCGGGTCGCGTCAAGGAACTGCCGGCGCGTCGCGAGCGGCATGGCAAGCGTCGGCGAATAGGTAAGCAACAGGTCGACGAACGTCGCCGCGGAGTAGCGTACGGCCTCGGGGAATGCGCTGAATGCCACGGGCGCAAAACGGGCCGCATCGATCGGCTGCGGCTGGAGCTCGTGGAACGGGCGCGGGAAGAACGTGCGCGCGCCAGGGGCGAGACAGCCACTGTAGCGCTGGTAGACGGCGTTCAAGGCGATGGCGAATGCATCGCCATGTGCGTCCGAGACGTGATGGCGCTGGATGATGGCGAGATGGCCGCCGGGCTTCAGCAGCGCATGCGACTTGACGAACCTGACCCCCGGGGCAATCCAGTGCCACGCGGTGGCGACGTAGACGAGGTCGTGGCTGGCCGGGGCAAGCACGACGTCCTCGAAGGCGGCATTGAGGATGCTCACGCGCGGATATGCTGCCAAGCGCTCGCGGGCGACGCGCGTCATTTCCGCGCCGAGCTCGACGGCGGTGATGCGATAGCCGCGTCGCGCCAGCGGCAGGGTCGCCTGTCCGGTACCCGGCGCGATTTCCAAAAGTTCGGCCTCTGGGTGCAATCCCGCGCGCGTGACGAGCTCAGCAAACAGCGCCTCGGGATAGCGCGGCCTGATCGCGTCGTAGAGCTCCGCCACCGTGTCGAAGGCCGAGCGATACTCCATCGCCATCCCCTGAGCCCGTGCCTCGCGAGCATGGGCCAGGGCCGGCTGCGGCGCAATCGCGGGGCAGGCCCAACGGCGTTCGCTCCCGACCCCCCTGGCGCCGACCCGGGGTGAGAACCGCTTGCATCTGGCGCACTTTTCTGGTCTTTGGCGTCGGTCGGGCGAGGACATCGCGGGGATCCGCACGCGTGCGACGCTCTGTCCGGCCCATGCCGCAAATGCTTGAAGGCGTCGACCGATGAAGGTCAGGAACTCCCTGAAGTCGCTGCGCTCGCGCCACCGCGACAACCGCGTCGTGCGCCGCAAGGGCCGTGTGTATGTCATCAACAAGGCCAACCGCCGCTTCAAGGCGCGGCAGGGCTGAGCTCCGGTCGGCTATGGCCGCATCTCCCGCCACATCCACGTGCGCGCACGCTGCGCCGATGGGGGTGCGCGCCGTGGGCTCGAGCGTCGCTGGGCTCTGCGCCGTTCTGGCCGTCCTGCTCGGGGTTTCATCCCCCCTGCTGGCGCAAGGCCAGCCGCGGCGACCGCCCGAGCAGGCCGAGCCGCAGGATGCGCCACCGGGCGGCCAGGCGCGCGTGCCGCAACTCGCCCAGCGCGGGGCGGCGCTGCCCAAGACCCCGGCCGAGCGGGAAAAGATGCTCTCCGACCTCTATGCGCTGCTGGCGACGGCGGACAACGAGGACAGCGCCAAGGCGATCGCGGAAGCCATCGAGCGCATCTGGCACCACTCCGGCAGCCCGACCATCGACCTGCTGATGGAACGCGCACTGCACGCCATTGCCGAGAACAATCTCGAGCTCGCCAAGAAGCTGCTCGACCACATCGTCGTCCTGGCGCCGGATTACACCGAAGGGTGGGACCGCCGCGCCTATGTCTCGTTCATGGGCAACGATGTCGAGCACGCGCTCGGGGACTTGCGCCGCGCCCTGGCGCTCGATCCCAACAATTTCAAAGCGCTCGAAGGACTCGGCCAGATCCTGCGCGAGATCGGCGAAACCAAGGCCGCCCTCGAAGCCTACCGCAAACTGCTGAGCGTGCATCCCTACTGGCCCGGCGCGCAGCAGGCGGTCGAGGAGCTCGGACGCGAGGTCGAGGGCCAGGGTATCTGAGAGGCATCCGAGAGCGCATTTGCGAGGGCACCTGAGCCCTGCAGCATCGCCTCGGCGCTCCAGCCCAGTCCTCTGCTGCCGCGGCCGATGTTGCGGCCGCAGGCGAGCATCGGTAGCCAACCCAGCGCGAATCGGTTGACAACTGTCACGCGCCACCTCCTGGAGCGCGCGAGGGCGCGCGGCTTGTCAGAGGAAAACTCGCATCGCCAAGCGGAGAGGCGCAGGGCTGGGCCAGTGCGCAGGACCGACTGAGTGCTCCGAATCGATTATCTATCCCTGCCGGGTTTGCCGGCGCTGTCGTTTGCGATTGCCGCGCGCGAGTGCTTGGCCATCGAGGGGCCATCCGGGTGCGGCAAGACCCGGCTGCTGCGCGCCATCGCCGATCTCGACCCTGCCGCCGGATATGTGTTTCTCGAAGGCATCGAGCGCCGTGAGGTGTCCGCCCCCGAGTGGCGCCGCCGCGTGCGCTACGTCGCCGCGGACCCGGGGTGGTGGAGTGGGACGGCGCGCGAACAAATGCCGCGCACCGGCAAGCTCGATCGGCTTCTTGCAGCGCTCGGCCTTGCGGCCGACGTGCTCGATCGGCCGCTTGCCGAGCTCTCGCGCGGGGAGCGGCAGCGGCTGGGATTGTTGCGCGGCCTCGCCGACGAGCCGCAGGTTCTGCTGCTCGATGAACCGACATCGGCGCTTGATCCGCAGACGGCCGCGCTCGCCGAAGAGCTGATCAAGTTCCAAATGCTGGCCGGGCGCACCCTCGTCCTCGTCAGCCACGATGCGGGGCAAGTCGCCCGACTCGCACACGCACGCCTGCAGCTGGCGGGCGACCACGGCGGCGCGCGACAATGACGTTGAACCTGCCGACCCTGGAGGACGCGGCCTTCGCCGGACTGGTGTTGTGCATCAACGCCCTGATCTCGCTGATCTTCGCTCTCGGGTTGGAGGCAAGCATCGCCGTTGCCGCCCTGCGCTTGGGCGTGCAGATCGGCGCCGTAGGCCTGCTGCTCAAGGTCGTGTGCGAGCAGGCCTCGCCCCTGTGCACGGGGCTGGTGGCCCTCGTCATGGTGGCCGTTGCCGGGAGCGAGCTGGCGCGGCGCCAGGAGCATCGCTTCCGCGGCTGGTACGCCCACGGGCTCTGCCAACTGACGCTGCTCGTCGCCGGCAGCATCGCCATGCTCTTTCCCCTCGCCGGCGGGCTCGTGCCGGATTGGCCCGAGCCTTGGTATGCGCCGCGCTATGTTCTGCCCGTGCTCGCGCTGGCGGGCAGCAGCACGCTGGCGAGCGCCGGCGTGGCGTTGCAGGCGCTGACCCATGGCGCGATCGCCGAGCGGGGGGCGATCGAGGCCCGCATCGCCCAGGGCGCACAGCGTTTCCAAGCCTTCCAGCCGCTGGTGCGCCGCGCCCTTACGGCGGCGCTCGTGCCCGTTCTTCAGGGCATGTCGGCAAGCGCGCTCCCGGGCATGATGGCCGGGCAGCTGCTCGCCGGTGCGGACCCGCTCCGTGCCGCCAGGTACCAGATCCTGCTGACGGCGGTGCTGGCCACCGCCGGCGGTCTCGGCGCCACCGTCGTGGCGCTGGGCGGCGTATTGCTGCTGAGCGACGGCCGCCATCGCCTGCGGCTCGATCGTCTGCGCCCGGCCGCAGCGCAATCGCGGCGCCCTTCCGGCGCGTCCGAGGCGCGCCGCCGGTTCGCCTGGCGGATCCCCGGGCTGCGCTTCGGCTCGGGTGCTGGCACGTAACCGGCGTTCAGCCGCGTATCCCCCGCGCTTCAGGGCATTGCCTGATGGCTGCACCGCTGATGCAGGCTTGGTCCAACTTGCCTAGCGTGCCTAGGATGCGGGCGAGTGCATCGCCGCTGCCTTTGGCCTTGGTGCGGGCCGCGCTGGCTTGGCGGCCGGCGTTGGGGAAGCGGGCTCGCCACCCCAGCACACGGTCGCCACTGCCCGGCAGGTGTGTTCATCGACCACGATCAGATTGAGGAACAGCTCGCAGCTGACGTCCTTCTTGCCGACCGTGTAGTTCTTGATGCCCTGCTCCTTCGCCCAAGTGGCGATGTGCTTGTCGAGCAGGGCCATGGCATCGCGCGTCGGCCCGTCCTTGCCGTAGTCGTTGACCTCGAATCCGAATTTCTTGCAGGCAGCCGAGACCGGCGTTGTCCAGGCCGCGCTGAGCGCGGTCGCAAGCACTAGGCCCGTTGCGCATATGGCTCGCATGGTGAGATCTCCCTCGGCGCGTTCTTGCGATGGCCCCAAGCTATAACGGCACGGCGACCGTGGTGCCAAGGCATCGGTGCTACTTACGCACGTTGCCTGGGGACGGCGCCTAAGGACGGCAGCTGAGGACGGCGGCTGGAAACGGGCGCAGGATCAGCACCGCCGGTCATGCGGCGGGCGCGGGCTGTGACGCCCCCGTGCGCTCGCCCCTCTCAGCGACCCTCTCCCACCTGCCCGGTCTCACTTGCCCGGTCTCACTTGCCCTGCCTCACTTGCACAGGCGCGCCTGCATCACGCACACCTGCCCGATGCCACCCGCCCTGCAGCTCGCCTTGACGCCGCTCACCCGATAGCCAGGCGCCGTCGGCACCTTGCCGCCGCCGGCCATGAACGCCGCCCAGGAGCCCCAGTCGGTCGCCTGCAGCACCGCCTCCCACGCCTGAAACCTTGCCCCGTCGACGCTACCGGCCGTTCCCTTGCCAGCCTTGGTAATGCAAGCGGGCGCGGCGCTCGCGCCACCGGCGATCGGGAGCGCGGCCAGTACCAGGAGCGGCAAGCCCACGCGCAGCCATGCTTTCATGTCCACCCTCCGAGCAAAAAAGCGACAGCGATCGCGCGCAGATTGCCCGAGATCGCTGTCGCTGGACACCGCGGGGCATACGCTTTCCTGCGTACATCCCGCCGATTGTTGGCATCCCGTGGCCGGCAGGTGACGCGCCGCCGCGGGATGCGCGGTTATTGCGCTGGTTCGAGGTTCACGGCCTTCGGACCCTTGCCGCGTTTGTCGGGCTCGGTTTCGAAGGAAACGCGCATACCCTCATCTAGCGTGCCGATCTTGGAGCGCTCGACGGCGGTGATGTGCACGAAAACGTCCTTGCCCCCCTGATCCGGCGTGATGAAGCCGAACCCTTTCGTTTGGTTGAAAAACTTTACGGTTCCAGTCTGCCGCATGCGAGGTCTCCATATCCCCGGGAAGAGTTGTGACAGCGTATCGGCTCATGCCGATGCGGGTGAAGCCAAGGCAGTCTCGTCCGATGTCGGGGAACGGTGAGGCGCGCGAGATAAGAGTGACGCGTCGGCGCAAGTCATCTCAGAACAGTCTCAGCAGTCTCCGCCGGGTCCGATGGGCCGCCCGAACTGCGGCGGAGTATCGGTGATTGGCGGAGGCGGCGCAAGGCAAATTAGCGCCCTCAGCGGCTGGTGCGCACACGGCACTTTTGCGCGCCGTCGCCGTCGCTGAGCCACGCGAGCCGGTGTTCGGCGCGAGCCCCGGCGACGGCGAGGCAGCGGCTGAGGGGGGGAAGTGCTGCCGCGAGTTCCCCTTCGAGCGCGTAGGGGGGATTGGCTATCACCAGGCCGCAGCCGACCAGTCGATCGCCGCGCGCGGGGGGTTGAAGGAGGATTTCGACGCACAGCAGCCTTGCGCCGGTCGCCAGGGCGAGCCCGGCATGGAAGCGCGTGATCGGCTTCACCTCTTTGATCGGATACCAGGCGATGAAGACGCCGGTGGCGAAGCGCTGCAGCCCCGCTGCCAGCCCTTGTGCCAGCCGCTCGAATTCATGTGGTGCTTCGAAGGGCGGGTCGATCAGAACGACGCCGCGTCGTTCCTTCGGTGGCAGCAGCGCCTTCAGAGCGAGGAAGCCGTCGAGTCCCATAACCTTGGCACGCCGGTCGCGACCGATCGTCCGTGTGAGCTCGGCACGCGCATCGGGGTGCAACTCGTTGGCAATCAGGCGGTCGTGGGGGCGCAGCAGGTTCAGTGCGATCGCCGGGCTGCCCGGGTAGACGGTAAGCGGCCCGCTGTTGGCAGCCTGCACGGCCGCGAGATAGGGCTCGAGAAAGGCAGCAAGGGGCGGCACGAGCGGCAGCGCGTTGGCACCGAGCAGGCGGCCAATCCCGTGCCTCCATTCAGCGGTCGCCGCGGCCTGCGGCGAGGTGAGCAGGTAGCGGCCGCTGCCTGCGTGCGTGTCGATGACGCGAAACGGCGTCGGCTTGCGCCGCAGGTAGGCAAGCGCGCGGGCAAACACGGCGTGCTTCACGACGTCGGCAAAATTGCCCGCATGGTAGGCGTGGCGATAGTTCATGTGCCCTTCTCTGGCGCGTGGCCCCGCGCTGTCAATGCCTGTACCGACGCCTGTACCGACGCCTGTACCGATGCCTGTACCGATGCCCGTACCGACACCACCCACCAGCAAGGCGCCCCATGGCGCCCGCCGAGCGCGGGCTCACGCGCGAACCCCGTGAAGGCGCGCATTCCCGTTCGCTTCCCTGTTCGCTCCCCCGTTTGCCAAGTGAGCGCGACAAGGTCGCCACCTCTGACGTATGCTTGCCCCGGGGGTGTTGCCGAGGCACGCATATGGCCTTCCGCGATGCGCCGGGAATCGCGGGCCGCTCGCCCGTTGTCCTCGGGCAGCGCGGCCCGTCTGCAGCCGGCCGAGGCATGGCATGCAAAAGGACGCGTCGATGCTGGCGCATCGCAGGGTTGGTTGCCGCGGCGGGTGCAGGCCTACCGCGCGCAATCAAGGGGGCGATGATGGTGCGGTCCATCCGCTCGGAGCGCTCGCGCGCCTGTTGCCGTTCATCGCCGCCGTCGCCGCGTTTGGTACGGCCCCCGCCCTGGCGCTCGACGACCAGGACGTCTGCGTGCTTGCCCAGCAGCTGGCGCAGGCGGCCGAAAGCGATGTCGGCATCTGGATCGATCGCCAGACGCGCAACGCCGGCATGGTCGTTTCCTGCAAGCAGATGACCATCGAGTACCGCCGCTTCAGCTACGCGCCGTCGACGGCGATGACTGCGGACTGGAAGGCGCACAAGGGCGCCGACTGGAATGCGACGCATTGCGCCAGCGCGGTCTGGAAGGACGCGATTTCTCGCGGCTGGAAGGTCGTGCTGAGCGAAACGTCGGCCGACGGCGGACAGGCCTCGTTCACCGCCCGCTGCGAGTAGCCGCGCCTAACGAGGGCCAGCAGCTCGGCAACTAGCCCATGGTCGGAATGACGAACTCGGCGCCCTCCTTGACGCCGCTCGGCCAGCGCGACGTGACGGTCTTGGTCTTGGTGTAGAAGCGGAACGCGTCGGGGCCGTGCTGGTTCAAGTCGCCGAACACGGAGCGCTTCCAACCGCCAAACGTGTAATAGGCCAGCGGCACGGGAATTGGCACGTTGACGCCGACCATTCCGACGTTGACGCGCGCGGCGAAATCGCGTGCCGTGTCGCCATCGCGCGTAAAGATCGCCACCCCGTTGGCAAAGGCATGGTCGCTGGCGAGGCTCAACCCCTCGGCGTAGCTCTTGGCGCGCACCACCGACAACACCGGACCAAAAATCTCCTCCTGGTAGATGCGCATGGCGGGCGTCACGTCATCGAACAGACAGCCGCCCATGTAGAAGCCGTTCTCATAGCCCTGCATCTTGAAGCCCCGCCCGTCGACGCGCAGCTTGGCGCCCTCGCGCACGCCGAGGTCGACGTAGGCTTTGACCTTGGCCAGATGCGCCGCCGACACCAGGGGGCCGAAGTCGGCGTCGGCCGAGGTCGACGGGCCGATGCGCAGCGACTCAACGCGCGGTACCAGACGCTCGAGCAGCGCATCGGCGGCCTTGGCGCCGACCGGTACGGCGACCGACACCGCCATGCAACGCTCCCCCGCCGAGCCGTAGCCCGCCCCGATCAGGGCATCGACCGCCTGGTCCATGTCGGCATCGGGCATGATGATCATGTGGTTCTTGGCGCCGCCGAAGCACTGCATGCGCTTACCGGCGGCGCAGCCGCGCGCATAGATCGCCTCGGCGATGGGGGTCGACCCAACGAAGCCGACGGCGGCGATGTCGGGATGCTCGAGAATCGCCTCGACGGCCTCGCGGTCGCCGTTGACGACGTTGAGGATGCCGGGGGGGAGCCCTGCCTCGATCATCAGTGCGGCGAGCATCATCGGCACACCCGGATCGCGCTCGGACGGCTTCAGGATGAAGGCGTTGCCGCAGGCGATCGCCGGGGCGAACTTCCACATCGGGATCATCGCCGGGAAATTGAAGGGCGTGATGCCCGCGACCACGCCGAGCGGCTGGCGCATGGAGTAAATGTCGATCCCTGGGCCGGCGCCCTCGGTGAATTCCCCTTTCATCAAGTGTGGTGCGCCGATGGCGAACTCGACCACCTCCAGTCCGCGCTGGATGTCGCCCCTGGCGTCGGCAATGGTCTTGCCGTGCTCGCGTGCCAGGCAGTCGGCAAGCGGTTCGTAATCGCGGTTGGCGAGCTCGAGGAAGCGCATCAGCACGCGCGCGCGCCGCTGCGGGTTGGTTGCCGCCCAGGCCGGCTGCGCCGCCTTGGCATCGGCAACCGCCGCCGCCACCTCGGCCTTGGTTGCAAAGGCGACCTTGGCGCGCACCTCCCCGGTCATCGGTTGGAACACCTCGCCGCTGCGGCCACCCGCAGCCGGGATGGCCTTGCCGCCGATGAAATGGCCATAGGCGATCATGCGCGCCGCTCCTCTTGCACCCGCCAACCTCTTTCACCCGAATGGTCTGCCTAACGCTATTGCCGCCACTTTACCACCCTGGCAGGCGCGACCCAACCGGCCTGCGGCGGACGATGTGGACGGCAGGGGGTGCCGGCGCCGGCTCCATCAGCCTACCCCCGATGCTTCCCCCGCATGCTTTCTCTCGAGGCCTCCCGGGGGCGCTTTCCGGGGCGAGCAGGGTGCGGCTGGGTGCCCCGCACCGTCCGCGCCGCGCTTGATTGTCAGACCCAAGGTCCGGGGTTACATAGGCGAGCAAAAACACCATGCTCCCGTATGATCACTGGCGCATGGGCTGTCCGGAGGCGCAGCGGGAGATGGCACGCGTGGAGGCTGCTGATACGGCGTCGGTCGACGCCGACGATACCCTGCCAAAACTGCTGTTGCGCAACGCGCAGCGCTTCGCCGACCGCCCGGCGATGCGTCACAAGGATTTCGGCATCTGGCAGACGTGGACCTGGGCCGAGCTCGCCGAGCAGGTGCGCGCGCTGGCGATCGGCATGCGCAAGCTCACGCTCGAGCGCGGCGATGTCGTCGCCATCATCGGCGATAACCGCCCACAGCTCTATGCCACTTTCGCAGCCGTGCAGAGCCTCGGGGCGATCCCGGTGCCGATCTACCAGGACGCGGTCGCCGACGAGATGGCCTACGTGCTCGAGCATTGCGGGGCGAAGTTCGCCGTCGTCCAGGATCAGGAGCAGGTCGACAAGATCATCTCTATCGCCGAGCGGCTGCACGAGCTGCGCCGCGTGATCTACGAGGAGCCGCGCGGCCTTGCCGACTACGACCACGCGATGCTGCATGCGTTTGTCGACGTGCAGCGCCTCGGGCGCGAAGAGATGCAGCACAATGCCGGTGCCGAGGGTTGGTGGCGCGAGGAGATCGCCAAGGGCAAGGGTCAAGACGTCAGCGTCATGCTCTACACCTCTGGAACCACGGGGCGGCCGAAGGGTGTGATGCTTACCTACACGAACGTCATCGTCTCGGCCGAGAACGGCAATGCCTTCGATGCGTTCGGGCCCG
Organism: Hyphomicrobiaceae bacterium; assembly: GCA_051985875.1. Classification (GTDB taxonomy): domain Bacteria; phylum Pseudomonadota; class Alphaproteobacteria; order Rhizobiales; family Hyphomicrobiaceae; genus AWTP1-13. The sequence goes on along the minus strand of JBPYEF010000402.1, from coordinate 4,454 downwards.
ACGACGTGCTGCTCGCCTATCTGCCGATGGCCTGGGTCGGTGACCACCTCTTCTCCTACGGGCAGGCCTATGCCGCAGGCATGTGCGTGTGCTGCCCGGAGAGTCCGGAGACCGTCGTTGAGGACCGGCGTGAGATCGGCCCGACCTATTTCTTCGCGCCACCGCGCGTGTTTGAGAACCTGCTGACGCAGATCATGGTGCGTATGGACGATGCGGGCGCGGTCAAGCGGCGCATGTTCCGGTACTTTCTCGCCGTGGCAGAGCGCTGTGGCGAGCAGATCCTCAATCGCCGGCCGGTCGGCGCCGGCGACCGCCTGCGCTATGCGCTCGGCGATTTTCTCGTCTACGCGCCGCTCCGGAACCGCATGGGCCTGTCGCGCACCCGGGTCGCCTACACGGCGGGGGAGGCGATTGGTCCGCAATTGTTCTCCTTCTACCGCGCGCTCGGCATCAACCTCAAGCAGCTCTACGGGCAGACCGAGGCCAGTGTGTACATCACCCAGCAACCGGACGGGGAGGTGTTCCCGGAGACGGTCGGCAAGCCGGGCAAGGACGTGGAAATCCGTATCGCCGAGAACGGCGAGGTGCTGTTCAAAAGCCCGGGCGTGTTCCTCAAGTACTACAAGAACGAGGAGGCGACGCGGGCGACGAAGACGCCGGACGGCTGGGTGCATACGGGGGATGCCGGTTTTTTCGACCAGCGCGGGCACCTGCGCATCATCGATCGCGCCAAGGACGTCGGGCGTCTTGCCAATGGTGCGATGTTTGCGCCCAAGTACCTCGAGAACCGCATCAAGTTCTATCCCGAGGTCCGCGAGGCGGTCGCCTTCGGACAGGGGCGCGACTACGTGACGATGTTCCTCAACATCGATTTGACCTCGGTCGGCAACTGGGCGGAACGCAATAACGTGGCGTACGCCAGCTACCAGGAACTCGCCGCGCATCCGCAGGTGTATGCGATGATCACCAAGCGGGTCGACGAGCTCAACCGCGCGCTGGCCGCGGAACCGCAGATGGCCGGTGCACAGATCAGCCGCTTCCTGATCCTGCACAAGGAGCTCGATGCCGACGACGGCGAGCTGACGCGCACGCAAAAGGTGCGCCGCGCTTTCATAGCCGAGCGCTACGCGCCGCTGGTCGCGGCGCTGTACGACGGCTCGCGCACCTGCCACGTCGCCACCGAGATGATGTTCGAGGACGGACGCAAGGGCGTCGTTGAGGGTGATGTGCGCATCGTCGCCATGCAGCCCTATCCCGCTGCGACACCCGCGCCCCTCAAGGAGGCCGCCGAATGAAGGCCGACGTCAAGCCGCGGCCCGCGGAAAAGCGCGATGCCGCCGCCGGCGAAGTTCTGCTCGCCGTCGAGCACGTGTCGCTGTCGTTCGGTGGAGTGCTCGCCCTGCGCGACGTCTCCTTTGACATCCGCAGGGGCGAGATCCGGGCGATCATCGGGCCCAATGGCGCCGGCAAGACGTCGATGCTCAACGTCGTCAACGGCTTTTACCGCCCGCAGCAAGGCACGATCACCTTCAAGGGCCGGCGGCGGCAGGACATGCGCCCTTACTACGCGGCGAGCCAGGGGATCGCGCGCACCTTCCAGAACGTCGCCCTGTTCCGAGGCATGTCCACCCTCGACAACATCATGACCGGGCGCACCCTGAAGATGCGGCGCGGGATATTGGCGCAGGCGATCTACTGGGGCGCATCGCAGCGCGAGGAGATTCGCCATCGCGAGGCGGTCGAGCGCATCATCGATTTTCTCGAGATCCAGCACATCCGCAAGACGCCGGTCGGCCGCCTGCCCTACGGGCTGCAGAAGCGCGTCGAACTCGGGCGTGCGCTGGCCACCGAGCCGGAGCTGCTGCTGCTGGACGAGCCGATGGCCGGCATGAACCTCGAAGAGAAGCTGGACATGAGCCGCTTTATTCTCACGGTCAATGACGTGTTCCGCACGACGATTGCGCTCATCGAGCACGACATGGGCGTGGTCATGGACCTTTCCGATCGCCTGGTGGTGCTCGACTACGGGCGCAAGATCGCCGACGGCCGCCCCGCGGAGGTGCAGAAGGATCCGAAGGTAATCGAGGCCTATCTCGGCATAGCGCACTGAAGGAGGCGTGCGTGGTCCTGTTCGGCCAGGTACTCGAAGTGCTGATCGGGGGGTTGCTGTCGGGCGTGCTGTATTCCCTGGTGGCGCTCGGCTTCGTGCTGATCTTCAAGGCGTCCGGTGTGTTCAACTTCGCGCAGGGCGCCATGGTCCTGCTCGCCGGCTTGGCGCTGGTGCGCGCGCTGGACTTCCTCGCCGCCAGCGGGCTGCCCGGCTGGGCCGCAGTCGTGCTCGGTCTGATGTTCGCGGCGCTGATCATGGCGATCACGGCGTGGCTGGTCGAGCGCTACGTCCTCGGCCCGCTCGTCAACCAGGACGCGCTGACGCTGTTCATGGCGACGATCGGCGCCACCTTCGTTCTCGAAGGCGCCTCGCAGCTGCTGTTCGGGTCGGATGTTTATCCTCTGCGTCTGTTTCCGAGCGACGCCTGGTTCCTGTTCGAGAGCGTGTTCCCCGGCGGCATTTTGGTCGACAAGCTCGACGTCTGGGGCGGACTGATCGCCGGCGTGCTGGTGGCGGGGCTCGCCATCTTTTTCCAGAACACGAAGACGGGGCGGGCCCTGCGGGCGGTGGCCGACGACCACGCCGCCGCGCAGTCGGTCGGCATTCCGATCAGCTGGATCTGGTTCGTCGTCTGGCTCGTCGCCGGGCTGGTCGCACTGGTGGCGGCCACGGTGTGGGGCACCAAGCTCGGCGTGCAGTTCTCGATAACCTTCCTGGCGTTGAAGGCCCTCCCGGTGCTGATCATCGGCGGCTTCACTTCGGTACCCGGGGCGATCATCGGCGGCCTGCTGGTCGGCGCCGGCGAGAAGCTTGCCGAGGTGTATCTGGGTCCGCACATCGGCGGCGGCATCGAATACTGGTTCGCCTACGTGCTGGCCCTCGCCGTGCTGCTGGTACGGCCCCAGGGGCTGTTCGGCGAACGCTTGATCGAGCGGATCTGAGGAGAGAGGCGCGTGCTCTACCGCGAGGCCGGGCAATTCAAATCGAGTTATGCGGCGGACATGGCGATCTTCCCCATCCGCCAGGACCGCACTGCCCTGACGGCTTTCCTGCTGTTCGCCTTCATCGGCGTGCCGCTGCTCGCCTGGTTGCGGATCTGGCCGTTCGGCGGCGATTATCTGCTGCGCGCCATTCTGATCCCGTTCCTGATCCTGTCGCTGGCCGCCATCGGCATGAACATCCTGATGGGCTACTGCGGGCAGATCTCGCTCGGCGGCGGCGCCTTCATGGCGATCGGCGCCTATTTGGCCTACAAGTTCGCCAACGGCATTCATCTGCCGCTTGTCTGGTATGGCGCCGAGATCGACATTCCCCCGCTCGGCCTACTCCTGTCGCTGCTGCTCGGCGGTGTCAGTGCGGCGATCGTCGGCATCCTGTTCGGCATTCCGAGCCTGCGCATCAAGGGGCTCTACCTGGCGGTGGCAACCTTGGCCGCGCAGTTCTTCTTTGACTGGGTGTTCATCCGCGTCAAATGGTTCACCAACTACACGCCCTCGGGCTCGGTCACGGCCCCCGATCTAACCCTGTTCGGCTACGACTTCCGCTCGCCAGTCGAGCGTTACCTCCTGTGCCTGGCGGTGGTCACGCTATTTGCTTTCATGACCAAGAACCTCGTGCGCGGCAATCTCGGCCGGCAGTGGATGGCGATCCGGGACATGGATATCGCCGCCGAGCTGATGGGCATCCGGCCGCTCTATGCCAAGCTCTCGGCCTTTGCCATCTCCTCCTTCGTCATCGGCATCGCCGGCGCGCTCTGGGCGTTCGTCTATCTCGGGTCCTGGGAGCCGCTCGCCTTCAACATCGACCGCTCGTTCCAGCTGCTGTTCATGGTGATCATTGGCGGGCTCGGATCGATCCTCGGCGCGTTCCTCGGCGCCGCCTTCATATTGATCCTGCCGATCATGCTGGACCAGCTGCCGCATGCGCTCGGCATTCCCATCACCGTCGAGACGGGATCGCTGCTCGCGCTCGTCATTACCGGCGCCCTGATTTGCGCGCTATTGATCCTCGAGCCACTGGGGTTTGCGCGCCTGTGGCTGGTCACCAAGGAGAAGTTGAGGCTCTGGCCATACCCGTATTGAGGCCTTAGATTCGCGCCTGCGCGGATGCGAGTGCGCGCGGTGCCGAGATGCCCCCGATGCCGCCGATGCCACGAGCGGGACTAACACCCTCGAGGCGGCGAACCGAGGTGCTTCTAAAGGGCGCAATTGCGACGGCTCATCAAGGCGGCTAGCGACAAGCATCTAGGCAGCAAGGACCGACCGCGGTCGGAAGTAAAACAAGAGGAGGAAAAGCGCATGTTATGGAAAGTCCTGATTACGGCAGCCGCCGCCGGCGTTGCCGT
>JBPYEF010000401.1:0-4961 GCA_051985875.1 Hyphomicrobiaceae bacterium | reverse complement strand
CGAGACGAGTACGCCGGGGACACCCGGATCGCTCTCCTGCCGACGGCGCCCCCCGGAACGGTTTTCGTAGACCGTCCCCGAAACCGTCGCAGCATCGGCCGCGAATGCGCGGCCGCTCGGCAACGCGCCCGCCAGCGTCGCAGCCGCCCCGCCGGCGACAACGTCGCGGCGCGAAGGCGCTCCGACCACCGTCACGCTCGCACGCGCGCGCAACCTCTCGCTCATGGCTCCCTCCGTCGTGCGACGCCGCGATCGCTCGGGCTCGCATAGCCACGGCAAATTACGCCAGTGTGACGGGAAATGGGTAGGCGCGTGTGCGCGGCGAAGCGGCAATGTGCGGGCAAAGCGCGCTTGCCGTCCGTGCGTCCCGCTGCCGCTGTTGCCACCGCGCAGGAAACACTTCAGGCGACCGCGAGCTCCGCGTACGACACCATGACGTGCTCCCGGAACGCGGCTCGCATGGTCAGCTGCTCGTAATAGCGCCGCAGGTTCGGCAGCTGTGGCCGCTCGATCGGAATATCGAAATAGCGAAAAAGCACGTGGCCGAATTGAATGTCGGCGAGCGTCAGCTGTTCACCGCAGAGGAATTGGCTGTCCGCCAGCCGCACCTCGGCGATGGCGAGCTTGTTGGCGAGCACGGCGACCGCATCGCGAACCAACGGCCAATGCACCTCGCCCGGTGCGGTGCGCACCACGCGCCAGAATATCGGCACGGTGAAGTTGAGGGCGATGTTGAGCTTCGCCCACTCGGCCCACACGTCGATGCGCGTCTTCGCTGCGAGCTCCTCGGGCCAGAACGGCGCGCGGCCATAGCGGTTGCCCAAATAGCGCAGAATGGCGCCCGTCTCCCACAACGGCTCGCCATCGCCGTCCCTGACCACGGGCACCGTGCCGTTGGGGTTCATGGCCAGGAACGCCGGGGTGTCGGTGCCTCCATAGCGGTGACCGGCGTCGTGGCGCGCATAGGCAAGTCCGAGCTCGCCGATGCACCACATCAGCGCCTGCACGTTGGACGAGGTCTTGCGGCCCCAGACCGTCAGCATCTCCCCACACTCCCTTGCTCACACCCGCGCCGCCCACTCACTTATCCCGAGCTCGGTAACGATCTTACACCCCAGCGCGCATCCTGCCTGCTCAGGCACCGATACCCCCTGCCACGCGCTGTCCGCCGCGCACACGCCCAACGGCATGAGCTACCTCGCGGCAAGGCGCAAGGCGCAGGAGCGTTAAGCAGTCGACGGCGTTGGCGTTGACCGCGCATGCCAGAGGGCGACAATATTGCCCGGTGTCGAGCGGGTTTGCCCTCTTGGCTCGCCGGCAGATGAAGGCTCTGGCAACGCGCTTGCGAACTCCAGGCGTGCGGCCGGAGCCCCTTGGCGCAAGCCTGGCATGTGCGCAAGCGAGCGCACCTCTTGCGTTTCTCTGCGGCTTTCCTCCTCGCTGCTAGTTCACCCGATGGCCGTCGCCGGGCGTCAGCGCGCGCCCTGTCTTGCCGCTCAGCGCTCCGCCACTAGAGCCGCAATTCCGGCACCTCCATCCAGCGCCCTTCGGCGACGCTGCGGTAGGCGAGATCGGCGAGCTGCGTTGCCTTGGCGCCCTCAAGCAGCGTCGGCACAAAGGGTGCATCCTCGCCGACGTGGCGCAGAAACGCCTCCCAGCATTGACGGAAGGGGTTTGTCGCGGGAAAGGTGTCCGGAACCTCCTGCCATTGCGCAAAAAAGTCGACGTTGGCGGGCCGCCCGCCGCCAAAGAAGGCCTCCGGCGTGTTGACCGCGCCTTGCGTGAAACAGCGCATGCGCCCGGCGACGGCGGAGCCAGCGGTGCCGTCGATCTGCACGACCATCGTGTCCTCACGCCGCACGCGCGTCGCCCAGCTGTTGGTGATGACGCCGACCGCGCCTCCGGCAAGCTTCAGCAGGGCGTGTGAGGTATCCTCCACGTCGACCGCGTAGGCCTGTCCACGCTCGTCGACCCGCTGCGGAATAGCGGTCGCCATCACTGCGCTCACGGCGGTCACCGGCGCCGCCAGCCGGTCAACCATGTAGCGCCAGTGCGCCATCATATCGAGCGCCAGCCCACCGCCCTCGGCGCGCTTGTAGTTCCAGCTCGGCCGCTGGCATTGCTGCACGGTATCATCGAAGATCCAGGACCCGGCATCGATGCGAATTGCGAGAATGCGGCCGAAGAAACCGGCATTTTTGACGTACAGCAGCTTGGCAAACCCAGGCAGGAACAGCTTGTCCTGAATGACGCCGTGCTTGACGCCCGCCCGCTCGGCCAGCCGCGCGAGTTCCATCGCCTCGGCAACGGTCGGCGCCGTCGGCTTCTCGATGTGGATGTGCTTGCCGGCGGCGATGGCTCGGCGCACGCGAGCCGGGCGATCGCCGGTCGCGGCGCAATCCATGAAGATGTCGTCCGGCCCGGCCAACGCCGCGGCGAGATCCGTGGTCCAGCGCAAGCCGCCACGCGCGGCGGCGAGCGCCGCAACGGCCTCGGCATTGCGGCCGACGAGCAGCGGCTCGGGGATGAGCTTGTCGCCGTTGCGCAACGGTAACCCTCCCTCGGCGGCAATCGCCAAGAGGTTGGCCAGGTGCTGGGTCGTACCCATGCGCCCCGTAGCGCCGTTTATGATCACGCCGACGCGGCGGTCGACCATGGCTCTTTGCTCCCAATAAGGGGCGCAAGGGCACGCCCGCCGCAGCGCGGCGCATCCGGCCTTGCGCGATCGCTCCTCACCCCTTCGGGCCGTGTGCCAAAAAGCCCTCATCTTCGTCAACAGCCAAGTGTGCTCGCCGCAATCTGTTGGTCTGTCCTAGTGTGGCCTGCGGCGAACGCGCGGCGCGGGCGCAAGGCGTTTTGCAATGGACCGATATCACTCATAATCTCGCGCATGATCCGGCGCAGCGGCCGGCCGCACGCCGCGGGTTGGTGACACAGCGACAACGCAAGGAGCTCAGCTATGCCACGCCATTTCGGGATGTTGGTGCCGTCGACCAACACGACGTGCGAGATCGAACTCTGCCGCCTCGGACCGGACCTGCAGGTGCACACCGCGCGCCTGGGCAAGGGCGGCAAGACACCGTTTTCTCCCAGTCTGGACGCGGACGTCAGCTACCAATCGCAATTGCTGGGCGACGCGCGGGTCGAGGTGATCGCCCTGATGCAGACCTCGGCCAGCCTGTTTGCCGACGACTACGATGCGGTCGCCGTTGCGCGCATGACGCAGGCCTCGGGGGTGCCATCGCTGACCTCCGCCCAGGCGATCGGGCGGGCGCTGCGCGCGCTCGGCACGGGGCGGATCGCGATGGCGACACCCTATTCCGAGGACGCCATCGCCCGGGCGCGGCGCTATTACGAAACGAAATACGGGATTGCCGTCGTCGCCAGCGAGAGTCTTGGCGCAACCGACTCCTATGCCATCGGCAAGATGGCCCCGGACATGGCCGAAGCGGCGTTGCAGCGCATCGATCGCCCGGAGGTCGAGGCCCTGCTGATCCCCGGCGGCAACTTTCCGACCATGGATTTTATCGCGCCCTGGGAGCAGCGGTTCGGCAAGCCGGTGATCACCACCAATGCCGCGGCGTTGTGGGCAATCCTGCGGGCGATGGAAATTAAGGCGCCGCTCCCCGGCAAGGGGCGGCTGCTCGCGCAGCTGCCCGAGGGCTAGGCGCGATTGTCGCAGGCTCTGCCGCGCGTCGCCTTGCCCGCGGATGCCAGTCGCCGTTGCGCACGGCATCGTGCGGAAAGCCGAACAGGCGTGCCGGATGGTCGACCAGGATGGCTCGGCAGCTGCTGAGCACGGTGTTGCAGGCCCGCAGACGGTGGGCGTGCATGCCAAGGAGGGCCCTTCCCAAACACAGCCCCTCGACCGGCCTGCTGCGGCCGCGCCGTCAATGTCCAGCCGCCAGCCACCGCGGTTGACATGCTAAATGTCACGCACGAGCCCACTGCCATCGCATAGCCGCGGAATGCGGGAAATCTCGGCCGGCGGCCTGCGCCACGACCGCGGCGCCCTCCTATGGCGGCGGGCGCCGGCGCGGGGGCGGTGCATACCGCCCCCGTCAGGAACAAGATCCGTCACCGCGGTGTTCTCGCGGCGTGACTTCCCTGCGCTCGATCCCAAGGCGCGGGGTGTGAACACCACCGGATGCGCCGAGCGCAGGCAGGGGTATTTGCCCCCCGCGCCGACCGGGGGTTGCGCTCACCGCAGAAGGTGCCGCCCCTTGCCATGTGTTCGGCCGACCGACAAGCGCGCCGTGCGTGCGGGCACACCCACCGCCGACGCCGCTGCGGCGCCGGGTGGATCGGGGCGCGCGTCTTGGTCGCGAGGACAAAGCCGACCGTGCGCTTTCCGTTGCGCGATTCGCGGCAAGCCTGCCGGGGTGCTGATACCACGGCAATCGGGGGGCAATCGGGCTTGATTGCCCTTTCACCGCCAATACAGTGAAGCTTCTCATCCCCTTGAGGCGCACATGGACGAAGGCACGGTTGCACCGCGAGTGATGTTTCCAACACCTCCGGCGTTCGGCGAGTGGCTCGAGGTTGCCGAGGGCATCTTCTGGTCGCGCATAGCCCTTCCGTTTCGGCTCAATCACGTCAACGTCTATCTCATCGATGACGGCAGCTCCTGGAACATCGTCGACACCGGGTTGGCCAATCGCGCCTCGCAGGAGACGTGGGAACACCTGCTCGGCGGGCCAATGGCAGGGCGGCCGGTTGCCAAGGTCATCGTCACCCACCACCATCCCGACCATGTCGGCCTTGCCAGCTGGCTGGCGGACAAGGCGGGGGCCGAGGTGGTCATGTCCGGTACCGAATACCTGCTCGGGCTGACCTATTGGCTCGACAGCGATGCCATGAAGGCCGACCACTACCGCGAGTTCTATCGCGCGCGCGGCCTAGAGAGGGAAATCGCCGAGTCAATTCTGAACCGCTCGGCGCGCTACCAGTCCCTGACCGCC
>JBPYEF010000400.1:0-9179 GCA_051985875.1 Hyphomicrobiaceae bacterium | reverse complement strand
CTACGGGCGCGTCCTGCAGCGCCTTGGCCTCAACCGGCGGGGCACGATCGATACCGGACTGCCGCCAGCCCTGCCACCACCCCCCTACGCGCGCTTTGGCGACAGCCTGTTCCTGGTGCTGTGGCTCGCCGGGGCCGGGGCGCTTCTGCTCTCCCCGTTGCTAGCCCGGCGACTGCGACGCGTCACCGCGGCGCGGGACGCGCGGCGTGCCGGGCGGCCACAGGCTGCCCCTTAACAACCTCTACAGGTTGACGGGCCAGTTATCTGCACCTACGAATTGTGGGGGCAGTGGTGTTTGTACGGGGCGCGTGCGATGTCGAGATCAGGGGCGATTGCCGATCAGGCGGAGGGCGAGGAGAAGGGCTCAAGACGACCCAACCCAATCGATGTGCACGTTGGCAGCCGGGTGCGCTTTCGGCGCATGCTGCTCGGCATGAGCCAGGAAAAGCTCGGCGAGAAGCTCGGGCTGACGTTTCAGCAGATCCAAAAGTACGAGAAGGGCATCAACCGCATCGGCGCCAGCCGTCTGTTCGATCTCGCGCACGTGCTTGGCGTTCCCGTGCAGTTCTTCTACGAGGAAGCGCCGGCCGGGAGCGACCAGGAGGCGCTGGCGGGCTATGCGGAAAAGCCGGCGGAGAACGCCATCGTCGAATTCCTGCGCAGTCGTGACGGCCTTGAGCTCAACAAGGCGTTCGTGCGCATTGCCGACGTCAAGGCGCGGCGTGCGATCGTCGAGCTGGTGCGCAGCCTTGCCGAGGACGAGACCAACGACAACGTGCTCGGGTGAGCGGGCAAACCCCTTGCCGCCACATTTGAAGCGCGCGCGTGCGCCTGGAAACATCCCCGCCGCGGCGCGGTTGCGGGGGAACGCGTCCTGGGGCGATCAGGATCCCGCCGGGCGCACGCTCAAGCGCGCTCCGCAGCGCTTGACCCTCGGCGGAAATTAGCGCAACACATCCGCCATTCCGGGGGAGCCGAGCGCGATGGGGAGTGCAGTGTCACGCAAGTCCTACCTGTTCACGAGCGAATCCGTCTCGGAGGGCCACCCCGACAAAGTCTGCGACCGCATCTCCGATGAGGTCGTCGATCTCTATTTCCGCGAGGGACCGAAGGCCGGCGTCGATCCCTGGCAGCTGCGCGTGGCCTGCGAAACGATGGCAACGACCAATCAGGTCGTGATCGCTGGCGAGACGCGCGGCCCAAGCACGATCACCAAGGATTGGGTGTCGCACGTTGCCCGCCTCGCCATCAGGGACATCGGCTACGAGCAGGAGGGTTTTCACTGGCAGCGCGCCGCCATCAAGGTCTTGCTGCATCCGCAATCCACCGACATTGCCCAGGGCGTCGACAGCGGCGGCAATCGCGAGGAGGGAGCGGGCGATCAAGGCATCATGTTCGGCTACGCCTGCAGGGATACCCCGGAGCTGATGCCGGCCGCCATCCACTACAGCCACCGCATCCTGCGCCTGATCGCGGAGGCACGCCACGCCGGCAAGGAAACGCTGCTCGGTCCCGATTCCAAGAGCCAGGTGACCGTGCGTTATGAGCACGGCAAGCCGGTTGCGGCGACGCAGATCGTCGTATCGCAACAGCACCTCGTCGAGACCATGACGTCAGCGCAGGTGCGCGAGCTCGTCGAGCCCTACGTGACCAAAGCGCTGCCGAGCGGTTGGATCTGCAAGGATACCGTGTGGCACATCAACCCGACCGGCCGGTTCTTCATCGGCGGACCCGACGGCGATTGTGGGCTGACCGGCCGCAAGATCATTGTCGACACCTACGGCGGTGCGGCACCGCACGGCGGGGGAGCATTCTCCGGCAAAGACCCGACCAAGGTCGACAGGTCAGCCGCCTACGCTGCCCGCTATCTTGCCAAGAACGTGGTGGCGGCCGGGTTAGCCGAGTGCTGCACCATTCAGCTGTCGTATGCGATCGGTGTCGCCAAGCCGCTGTCGATCTACGTCGACCTCGGCGAGAACGCCAACCGCGTCGATACCGCCAAGCTCGAGAGGGTGCTCGGAGAGGTGATGGACCTCACCCCGCGCGGCATTCGCAAGCACCTCGACCTCAACAGGCCGATCTATGCCCGCGCCTCCGCGTACGGGCACTTCGGCCGGGAACCCGAGGTCGACGGCGGATTTTCCTGGGAGAAAACCGACCTCGCCGGCGCGCTGCGGTCGGCGGTTTCCTAGCCTGAGCCGAGCGCGGGAGCTGCTGAGCGCAACGCGGCGCGCCCCGCTCTTCGCAAGATTGGCTCCTCGATGGTCGTCGATGATGACCCATGCGCTCCTCGAGCCACCCGAGGTCGAGAGAGCTCGGCCGCAGGGGAAGGCGCACATCCGCGCGGTACGCCGAGCTGGCTGCGCAGCTACGGGCGCCGCCGTGGACGGGCTGCCAGCACCCGCCAGGCCGCGCTGCTGGCCGAGGTCCTGCCGCGCGTCGCGATCTGCCTCAAAGCGGCGTCGCCACCGCGGCTTGCCGATCTGTTTGCGCTGCAGGTCTCAGAGGTGTGGCTCGAGGTAGGGTTTGGAGGCGGCGAGCACCTGCTGTGGCAGGCCAGGCGCAACCCCTTAATCGGTATCCTCGGCTGCGAGCCTTACCGCGACGGCATCATCAAGGCACTCGCCGCAATCGAGGCCGATCGCCTCGGCAACGTGCGGCTTTTCCCCGATGACGCCCGTCCCCTGCTCGCCTGGCTGCCGCCGGCGAGCATCGGCAGGGCGTTCATCCTTTTTCCCGACCCATGGCCGAAGAAGCGCCATCACAAGCGGCGGCTGATCGGAGCAGCGACCCTCGGACAGCTGGCGCAGGTGTTGCGGCCGGGTGCTGAGCTGCGGGTGGCGACGGATGTTGCCGACTATGCCGCGGCGATCGCCGACACCGTTGCCGAGCAGGGTGAGTTCGTTGCCGTGGGGAACCCGACAGAGGCATTTCCGCGGCCACCTGATTGGCCGCAAACACGCTATGAGCTGAAGGCGAGCGGTGCCGGGCGGGCTTGCCATTTTTTTGCGCTGCGGCGTCGTTAATCGGCCCCGGGAGGGCGATTTCTCACTCCTTTTGCTTGCATTGGCGGCAGATTTCGCATAGTATTCGCCTGCTCATGATCATCTCAACTCTGAGAGTGGGCCCTTCGGGTCCGCTCTTTTTGTTTTGCCGGATCGCTCGAGGATGTGACCACGACCCCAAGCCCGGCGCCTGGAACGGGAACTGGATCGGTGAACGGCACAGCCGAAGCGCGTTTTGTTGCGGAAAGCGGATTGGCCGCGGACATCGCGCAGCTCTGCGAACCCGTGCTCGCCGCCCTCGGCTTTCGCCTCGTGCGCGTGACAATCTCCCGCCGCGATGGCACGACGGTGCAAATCATGGCCGAGCGGGCGAACGGCACCATCACCGTCGAGGATTGCGCGGCCATCTCGCGCCAGCTCTCTCCCGTGCTCGATGCGCACGATCCGCTGCCCGGACACTACCGGCTCGAAGTGTCCTCGCCCGGCATCGACCGGCCATTGGTGCGTCGGTCGGACTTCGACGACTGGGCGGGCCACGAGGCCAAGATCGAGATGCGCGAACCCATCGCCGGCCGCAGGCGGTTTCGCGGCGTGCTCGCCGGCACCGAGGGCGACAGCCTTCGCCTAGGCACGGATGGTCCGCCGGCCGGCCCCGAGCTGCTGTCGCTGCCGATCGCCGACATCGCTGAAGCGCGCCTGGTGCTGACGGAATCGCTGATCCGCGAGACCCTGCGGCGCGCAAAGCGGGAGAGCGCAGATGCGGCCGCGGCGACGAACGCGGCGGATGGACCCTAGTTGCATTGAGGAGGATGCATGGCGCAAGCAGGCGTAAGCGCAAATCGCTTGGAACTGCTGCAGATCGCCGACGCGGTCGCCCGCGAGAAGAGCATCGATCGCCGCATTGTCATTGCCGCGATGGAGGACGCGATCCAGAAGGCCGCCAAGTCGCGCTATGGTAGCGAGAACGATATCCGCTGCGAGATCGATGCGCGCACCGGCGAGACGAAGCTCACGCGCGTGCTGCAGGTCGTCGACAACGTCGAGAACGAGGCGACGCAGGTGACGCTGGGCGAGGCCAATCGGCGCAACCCCAACGCCAAGCTCGGCGACCTGATCGCCGAGTCGCTCCCCCCTCTCGATTTCGGTCGCGTGGCGGCACAGAACGCCAAGCAGGTGATCGTGCAGAAGGTGCGCGAAGCGGAACGCGAGCGGCAATTCAACGAATATAAGGATCGCGTCGGCGAGATTTGCAACGGTACGGTGAAACGCGTCGAGTATGGCAATGTCATCGTCGATCTCGGCCGGGCCGAAGGCATCATCCGCCGCGACGAGATGATTCCGCGCGAAAACGTGCGCCTCGGCGATCGCATCCGCGCCTATATCTACGACGTGCGGCGCGAGCAGCGCGGCCCGCAAATCTTCCTGTCGCGGGCACGCCCCGAATTCATGTCCAAGCTGTTTGCGCAGGAGGTGCCGGAAATCTACGACGGCATCGTGCAGATCAAGTCTGTGGCCCGCGATCCGGGTTCGCGCGCGAAGATCGCCGTCATTTCCAGGGACTCTTCGATCGATCCGGTCGGTGCCTGCGTCGGCATGCGCGGGCAACGCGTGCAAGCCGTTGTCGGCGAGCTGCAGGGCGAGAAGGTCGACATCATCCAGTGGAACCAGGACGCCGCGACCTTCATCGTCAACGCGTTGGCGCCGGCCGAGGTTACCAAGGTGGTGCTCGACGAGGATTCCAACCGCATCGAGGTGGTGGTGCCGGAAAGCCAGCTGTCGCTAGCCATTGGCCGGCGCGGGCAGAACGTGCGCCTTGCTTCCCAGCTCACGGGATGGGACATCGACATCCTCACGGAACAAGAAGAGTCCGAACGGCGGCAGAAGGAATTTGCCGAACGCACGCAGCTGTTCATGGAAGCCCTTGACGTCGACGAGGTGATCGCTCAGCTGCTCGCTACCGAGGGGTTCGAGACGGTAGCCGAGGTCGCCTACGTGGACAGCAGCGAGATCGCGCACATCGAGGGCTTCGATGAGGATACCGCCCGGGAGATCCAAGCCCGTGCGCGCGAGTACCTGGAGCGCCAGGAGGCCGAGCGCGATGCCAAGCGCAAGGAGCTCGGGGTCGCCGACGATCTTGCCAAGATCCAGGGCGTGACGACGGCGATGCTGGTCGCCTTCGGCGAGAACGGCATCAAGACCGTCGAAGATCTGGCCGGCGCCGAGACCGACGACCTTGCAGGTTGGACGGAGCGCCGCAAGGAGAAGGACGCCGAGCCGGTCCGCCACAAGGGGGTGCTCGAGGGCTTCGAGCTCGGCCGCAAGGACATCGAGGACATGATCATAGCGGCGCGCATCGCCGCCGGATGGGTTACCCGGGAGGCGATCGAGAAGATGCACGCCGATCAGGCGGCGGCAGCGGCGGCGGCCGCCGAAGCGGCCAGGACGCAAGCGGCGGTCAGCGCGGTAGCCGTTAAGGCCTGAGGCGATGGCCAGGAGCGCGAACACAGGTGATCGGCGCGGACAGCAGGGCCGGCAATGATACGGACGGGGCGCAGCAGCGCGTGCGCCAGTGTGCCGTGTCGCGTGCGCACAAGCCCCCCGAGGAGCTGATCCGCTTTGTCGCCGCTCCGGACGGCACGATCGTCCCCGACCTCGCGCGACGGCTGCCCGGACGGGGGGTGTGGATCGACGCTACCGCCACCGCCGTGGCCAATGCCGTTCGTCAGCGGGCCTTTGCCAGAAGCCTGAAGCGGCCGGTGTTGGTATCGGCCGACCTGCCGCAGCAGATCGAGCACCTGCTCGTGCGGCGGTTGGCGGGCGCGCTCGGCATGGCGAACAAGGCCGGGCTGATCGTCACGGGCTTTGTCAAGGTCGAGCGGCAGCTGCGGGAGGGGCGGGTGTTCGTGCTCGTGCATGCGGCAGACGCCTCAGCCGCCGAGGCGGCGAGGCTCGATCGCCTTTTCAAGGTCCTGCCGGGTCCGGGTGGCGCGGAGGCTGCGCCGGCCGAGCGCATTGTGCACGAGCTAACGAGCGCCGAATTGAGTTTGGCCATGGGACGGCCAACTGTGGTACATGCTGCAGCGGCCGAGGGCGGCGCAAGCCAGCGGCTGCTCGCCGAAGCGCGGCGTCTCAGGCGTTATCGCTCGGGCGACGCGGCCGCCACTCCGCAGGGGCGGTCCAACGTCGCTGCCCAGGGTACAGCCCAGGGTACAGCCCAGGGTACAGGCCTCGCACACGACCCGGGCCGAGACATCCGTGTGCGGTGCGCGGACGCCAACCCCCAGCCGGGGCAGGGGAGCGGCGCGAGCTGCACGACTATTCCCGGCGGGGTCCGTCCCGACGAAGTGCCCCGCGCACCGGGGACGGGCAGCACTGGGACAGGCAACACTGGGATAGGCAGCACTGGGATAGGCAGCACTGGGACAGACAGCACTGGGACGACGGACACAAGGCACAAAAGCCACGGACACAAAGACACAAGAAAGAGCCACAAAGGCAAAGGCAGACACAAAGACGAGCGACAGAGATAGTGACAGAGCTAGAGCCCGGGGCAGCGTCGGCAGATCCGGGGACGGATGATGACATATAAGGGGAGAGCGTTCTCCGCCCCGACACGGAGACGCTTGACGCGAGCGCGGCGGCAGACGCAGGTGCTGCAGGCTCGCCACGCGGGACAGAGGCCTTCACCACGGGTCAGAGTAACAGGCAGGGTATGACGGAAACGAAGGAATCCACCGAGAAGACGCTGCGCGGCGCAACGCCGCGCAAGCCGCTGAGCCTCAAACGCACGGTCGATGCCGGCCACGTCAAGCAGAGCTTCAGCCATGGCCGCTCGAAATCGGTGGTCGTTGAAAAGAAGAAAAAGCGCACGATCTCGGGGCCGAGCGGCGAGGCCGACGAGACGGCGTTGGCGGAGTCCGCCGAGCCCGACCGCGCATTGGTCGAGGTGATGCAACGTCCCGGTGGCCTGTCGAGCGACGAGCTCGGCGCGCGCCGGCGGGCGCTCGAGGCGGAGCGCGAGCGCAGCGAACGGGAGGAAAAGGAGCGCGCGCGGCTCGAAGCCTTGCGTCCCCCTGCACCGCCCGAGCCGATGGAGGAGGTAGCGCCTGCGGCGGCGCCCGTACCCGCGCCCGTTGAGCTCGCCGAGCCCGCCCCCGCGAAAGAAGAGCCGCCAAAGGCCGTCGAGACGGCTAAGACCGCCCGCCCCGCCGAGGCCAAGGCCAAGCCCACGGAGACACCGCGGCGCGGCGAGGTGGCCAAGCGGGCCGGACGCGGCGCCGAGCCCGAGCCCGAGCCCGAGGAAGACGCACGCGCCAAGAAGAAGGGTGCCAAGGCACCGCGCAGCCCCGTCAAATCCGGCGAGGAGCGCCGCGAGCGCATCAAGCTCACGATCAACAACGCCTTCGACGAAGCGCAACGCGAACGCTCGCTCGCCTCCCTCAAGCGCCGGCGCGAGCGCGAGAAGCTGCGCCAGGCCGGTGTCGTGCAGCCCCGCGACAAGGTCATGCGTGAAGTGATCATCCCCGAGGTGATCACCATCCAGGAGCTGGCCAACCGCATGACCGAGCGTTCGGTCGATGTGATCAAGTTGTTGATGGGCCAGGGCGCCATGCACAAGATCAACGACGTGATCGACGCCGACACCGCCGAGCTGATCGTGCGCGAGTTCGGCCACACGCCCAAGCGCGTATCCGAGTCCGACGTCGAGGAAGGCCTGATCGGCGACACGGATCGCGACGAAGCGCTCGAGCCGCGGGCGCCGGTCGTCACCATCATGGGACACGTCGATCACGGCAAGACGTCGCTGCTCGACGCGATCCGCAGCACCGACGTTGCCGCGGGTGAGGCCGGTGGCATTACCCAGCACATCGGTGCCTATCAGGTGGCGACGCCGAGCGGTCAAAGGATCACCTTCATCGACACGCCGGGACACGAGGCGTTTACGGCGATGCGCGCGCGCGGCGCCAAGGTTACGGACATCGTGGTACTGGTGGTCGCTGCCGACGATGGGGTGATGCCGCAGACGGTGGAGGCGATCAACCATGCCAAGGCGGCCGGCGTTCCGCTGATCGTCGCGATCAACAAGATCGACAAGCCCGACGCTGATCCGCTGCGGGTGCGCACCGATCTTCTGCAGCACGAGGTGGTCGTCGAAAGCATGTCGGGCGACACGCTCGAGGTGGCGGTCTCGGCCTTGAAGCACACCGGCCTCGACAAGCTGCTCGAGGCGATCAGCCTGCAGGCCGAGCTGCTCGACCTCAGGGCCAACCCGAAACGGTCGGCGGAAGGCGTCGTCATCGAAGCCAAGCTCGAACGCGGTCGCGGCCCGGTCGGCACCGTGCTGGTGCAGCGGGGCACGCTGCGCGTCGGCGACATTGTCGTCGCTGGCTCGGCCTGGGGCCGAGCACGGGCGCTGATCGACGATCGCGGCGAAAACGTGCCGGAGGCCGGACCGTCGGTGCCGGTGGAGATCCTCGGCTTCGATGCGGCACCCGACGCAGGCGACCCGTTCTCGGTGGTCGAGAGCGAAGGTCGCGCGCGTGAGATTGCCGACTACCGTGTGCGCAAGCGGCGCCAGACGCTCGGCTCCGCCGGCAGCGCGCGCACTCTCGAGCAGATGATGCAGCAGCTCAAGGAGGCGGGCAGGAAGGAGTTTCCGCTCGTCGTCAAGGGTGACGTGCAGGGCTCGGTTGAAGCCATCTCCGGTGCGTTGCGCAAGCTCGGCACCGACGAGGTGGAGGCGCGGATCGTGCATTCCGGGGTCGGCGGCATCACCGAATCGGACATTGCTCTCGCCGGCGCCGCGAAGGCGGTGATCATGGGATTCAACGTTCGCGCCAGCGCACAGGCCAAGCTCGCCGCCGACCAGGCCGGGGTCGAGATCCGCTACTACAACATCATCTACGACCTCGTCGACGATGTGAAAAAGGCCATGTCTGGACTGCTGGCGCCGACGATCCGCGAGATCTTCCTCGGCAACGCCCAGATCCTCGAGGTGTTTAACATCGCCAAAACCGGCAAGGTCGCCGGCTGCCGGGTGACGGAGGGCAGGGTGGAGCGCGGAGCCAAGGTGCGCCTGATCCGCGACGGTGTGGTGATCCACGAGGGCACGCTGTCGACGCTCCGGCGATTCAAAGACGAGGTGAGGGAGGTGCCGGCCGGACAGGAGTGCGG
>JBPYEF010000399.1:0-7414 GCA_051985875.1 Hyphomicrobiaceae bacterium | reverse complement strand
CGCCTCGGCGGGCAGGCCAACGTGCCGGGCGCGGCCGGCACCTGGGAGGATCTGACCGGCAACGTCAACCTGCTGGCCGCCAACCTGACGAGCCAGGTGCGGGCGATTGCCGAGGTCACCACGGCGGTGACCAAGGGCGACCTCACCCGGTCGATCCAGGTCGATGCGCGCGGCGAGGTCGCGGAGCTGAAGGACTACATCAACACGATGATCGGCAACCTCCGCCTGACGACGGAGCGCAACACCGAGCAGGACTGGCTGAAGACCAACCTGGCGCGCTTCACCAGCATGCTGCAGGGGCAGCGCGACCTCACCACGGTCGGCGCCAAGCTGCTGTCCGAGCTGGTGCCGCTGGTCAATGCGCATCAGGGCCTGATCTACCAAATGGTCAGTGAAGTGGAGGGTGGACAGCATTTGAAGCTGCTCGCCAAGTACGCCGACGATGCGCGCGATGGCCATCCTGCGCGGCTGAACCTCGGCGACGGGCTGATCGGCCAGAGCGCAATCGAGAAGCGGCGCATCCATGTCGCGGATATACCCTCGGACACGGTGCGCATCCGCTCCGTGCTGCTCGACGCCGTGCCGCGCAGCCTGCTGGTGCTGCCGATCATCTTCGAGGACCAGATCAAGGCGGTGATCGCGCTGGCATCCTTGCGCGACTTCGACCCGGCGCACCTGACCTTCCTCGAGCAGCTGACGACCAGCATCGGCATCGTCCTCAACAGCATTGAGGCGACGATGCAGACCGAGGGCCTGCTCAAGCAATCCCAGCAGCTGGCGACGGAGCTGCAGACGCAGCAGAAGGAACTGCAGCAGACCAACGAACAGCTGGAGCAGAAGGCGCAGCAGCTCGCCGAGCGCAACGTCGAAGTAGAGGCCAAGAACCAAGAGATCGAGCAGGCGCGGCGTGCTTTGGAGGAAAAAGCGACCGAATTGTCACTGACCTCGAAGTACAAATCCGAGTTTTTGGCGAACATGTCGCATGAGCTGCGCACGCCGCTGAACAGCATCCTCATTCTCGGCCAGCAACTGATGGACAATCCCGACGCCAACCTGACCGAGAAACAGGTGGAGTTCGCCCGCACCATCCACGGCGCGGGAACCGACCTGATGAACCTGATCAGCGACATCCTCGATCTGTCGAAGATCGAGTCGGGCACGGTGTCGGTCGATGCCGAGGAGATCTTCTTTGCCGGCCTGATCGACACGGTGGCGCGCCCCTTCCGGCACGAGGCCGAGAGGCGCCATCTTTCCTTCGAAGTCGATCTCGACGCTCATCTGCCGCGCAGCATGCTGACCGACTCCAAGCGGCTGCAGCAGGTGCTGAAGAACTTGCTCTCCAACGCCTTCAAGTTCACCGAGCACGGCGGCGTCCGGCTCGGCATCTCGGCACCGGGCAGCGGCTGGAGCATCTACCACGCCAATCTCGGCAAGTCGGCCCCGGTCGTCGCCTTCGAAGTCACCGACACGGGCATCGGCATTTCTCCGGAGAAGCAGAAGATCATCTTCGAGGCCTTCCAGCAGGCGGATGCCGGCACCAGCCGCAAGTACGGCGGCACCGGGCTCGGCCTGGCAATTAGCCGCGAGCTCGCCAATTTGCTCGGCGGCGAGATCCAGCTGCGCAGCACCCCGGGCAAGGGCAGCACCTTTACGCTGTTCCTGCCGCTGCGCTACACGGGTCCGGCCGTGGCCGCCACGGCGCAGGGTGCGCTGCCGCCGAAACCCACAACCTACCGTCTGGCGGAGCGGCCGATCGAGCAGATCGCCGACGATCGCAATACTCTCAAGCCGGGGGACATGGTGCTGCTGATCGTCGAGGACGATCTGCACTACGCCCGCGTTCTCGTCGATCTCGCCCACGATAACGGCTTCAAGGTGCTGGTTGCGTCCACCGGCACCGAGGCGCTGGCCTTGTCCAATGACTACCACCCGACGGCCATCTCGCTCGACGTCTTCCTTCCGGACATGCTCGGCTGGACGGTACTGAGCCAGTTGAAGCAGAACCCGGCGACGCGTCACATTCCCGTGCAGATCATCACCCTGGAAGAGGATCGGCAGCACGGATTGGCGCGCGGCGCGTTCTCCTTCCTCACCAAGCCCGCGACCCCGGAAGGCCTGCGCAATGCGCTCGCGCGCATCAGGGACTTCACCGAGCCGCGCCGCAAGCGGCTGTTGGTGGTGGAGGACAATGTCGCGGAGCGCTTGAGCATCACGCAGTTGCTCGGCCACGACGACATCGACATCGTCACCGCCGAAAATGGCGCCGATGCCCTGACGATCCTGCGTGCGGAAGGCAGCGACTGCGTCGTGCTCGATCTCAAGCTGCCGGACATGAGCGGCTTTGCGGTACTCGAGGCGATCCGCGACGACGTGCGCCTCGCGGACATCCCGGTGGTGGTGTTTACCGGCCGCGAGCTGACGCCGGAGGAGGACGCGCAGCTGCACACGATGGCCCGCAGCGTCGTCGTCAAGGGGGTCGAGTCGCCGGAGCGGCTGCTCGATGAGACCGCCCTGTTTCTGCACCGGATCGTCGCCGATCTGCCGGCGGAAAAGCGACGCCTGCTCGAGCGCCTGCACGGCTCGGACGAGGACCTGATCGGGCGCACGGTATTGCTGGTCGACGACGATGCCAGGAACATCTTTGCCCTGAGCAGCGTGCTCGAGCGGCGCGGCATGAAGGTGCTCACCGCAACGACCGGCAAGGAGGCGATCGGCATGCTGCAGTCCCGGCCGGAGGTCACCATCGCGCTGATGGACATCATGATGCCGGAGATGGATGGCTATCAGACGATGCAGGAGATCCGCAACGACCACAAGTTGCGGCGGCTGCCGATCATCGCGCTCACCGCCAAGGCGATGAAGGGCGATCGCGAAAAGTGCGTCGCCGCCGGCGCCTCCGATTACCTCGCCAAGCCGGTCAACACCGAGCAGCTCCTCGCGGCATTGCGCATGTGGCTCCACCGCTAGAGCTGCTCGCGACCAATGCCCGCCGCCGAGCGAGTGAACATTCTCCTGGTCGATGACCAACCGGCCAAGCTGCTGAGCTATGAAGTGATCCTCGGCCAGCTCGGCGAGACGCTGATCCGTGCCTCCTCGGCGCACGAGGCGCTCGAGATCCTGCTCAAGACCGACGTCGCCGTGATTCTCGTCGACGTGTGCATGCCCGAGCTCGACGGCTTCGCGTTCGCCAGGATGCTGCGCGAGCATCCGCGCTATGAAAAGACGGCGATCATCTTCGTCTCGGCCATCCAGATCTCCGACGCCGATCGCGTGCGCGGCTACCAGACCGGGGCCGTCGACTACGTCCCGGTGCCGGTGATTCCGGAGATCCTGCGCGCCAAGGTGAAGATCTTTGTCGAGCTGTACCGCAAGAGCCGGCAGCTCGAGCAGTTGAACGACGAGCTGGAAAGGCGCGTGTCGGAGCGCACCGCGGCGCTGCAGGAGACGACCGCGCGGGTACTGGAAAGCGAGGAGCGCCTGCGCCTTGCCGGTGAAGCCGCGGAGTTCGGGACCTACGTCTACAATCCCGCCGCCGGCGAGGTGTATTGGTCGCCCTTCCTCCGGCGCGTCGTCGGCCTCGAGCAGGACGAGCCGCTGTCGATCGAAAAGGCGCTCACCTTCGTGCACGGCGAGCATCGCGAGCTGGTGCGCCGGCACATCACCGGCTACGCGCGCGACTCCGACCGCCGCGAGCTCGAATTCAAGCTGCTACGCTGCGACGGACAGGTACGCTGGTTTCTCGACCGCGGTCAGCCCGTCCAGGTCGGCGCCGAGCCGGGTTGGCGGATCATGGGTACGGTGCTCGACATCACCGAGCGCAAGCTCGCCGAGGAGCGGCAGATGCTGCTGATGGCCGAACTCGATCACCGCGTGAAAAACATCCTCGGCAACGTCTGCGCCATTGCCCGGCTTTCGAGCCAGAAGGCGGCCTCGGTCGAGGCGTTCGTCACCGCGCTCGAGGGCCGGATCCAGGCGATTTCCAGGGCGCACGCCCTGCTGCGTCGTGTCGCCTGGCGCGGCGCCAATCTGCTGACGCTGGTGACCGAGGCGGTCGCCGCGTTCCGCTCACGCAGCGGCAGCAATATCGCGGTGCGGGGCGAGCCGGTTTACGTCGTGCCCGAGCTAACGCAGGCGCTGGCGCTGGCGATTCACGAGCTCGTAACCAACGCCGTCAAATACGGCGCGCTGTCGTCTGCCTCCGGCTCGGTCGCGATCTGCTGGTCGCAGCTCGGCGAGCAGGCGGGCCGCTTGCGCTTCGTCTGGCGCGAGCGCGGTGGCCCGGCGGTGAGCCCACCCTCGCGCCACGGCTTTGGCCTGACGGTGCTGACTTCGGCGGTGCAGGACCTCGGGGTTGTCGCCCGCTGCGACTTCGATGCCAAGGGCCTGATTTACACGCTGGAGGGGCCCTTCCAGGTCGCGCCCGGTGTCCTCGGCCCGGAGCTGGCCCCCGAGGCCGGGGCGAGCGACCCCGGCACAAGCCCCGGCACAAGCCACGGCAACGGCAGTGGCCGCCGCATTCTCGTCGTCGAGGACGAGGGCCTGGTCGCCCTGCAACTGCAGGCAGATCTGGAGGAGGCCGGGCATCGCGTCGTTGGCCCGGCTCGTTCGCTGGCGCAGGGGTTGCGCCTCGCCGAATCGGCAGACATCGATGCCGCCCTGGTCGACGTCAGCCTGGGACGGGACAGCAGCACGCCGATCGCCGAGCGGCTGCTGGCGCGCAGCGTCCCGTTTGCGTTCGCGACCGGATATGCCGATGCGACGATGCTGCCTCAGCACCTGCGGGACATTCCTCGCCTGTGCAAGCCCTATGCGGCCGGGGACGTCAAGCGCATCGTCGACAGTCTGGTAACCGCAACGGCGTGACGTGCCGCGCGTGCAAGCCAATGCGGCGGCGATGGCGGGAACGAGGCTCGCCCTCGGACCGTTGGCCATCCAACGGCGATTTCGAGGGGACGATCCCGCATCGCCTCGGGGCGGTTGCTTGCCCTGCACCCGATCGCGGCACTGAGCGCCGAGATCCCGCACCGCGATCCCGGAACCTTGCACGGAGGCGCACGCCCGAGCGCGCACGCACCGCCGCGGGCCGCACTTTGCCAGCCGCTAATGGGGATAGCTTCCGCGCTCCAAACCGTTGGGTTTGACGTAGGAGGCCGCCGTGCTGTCATCCTCTTCCGCGCTCGGCCAAAACAGGGCGCCGATTATCACCACAAGCAGGACGAGGGGAAAGTGCCGCACCAGCAGCCGCGCCACGGCGAGAGCGGAGGTCGCGCCGCCCGGACTCGTAAACAGCGCACCGAGCAGGGCGAGCGGCGTTTGCGCAAACACTTCGGAGACCATTTGCGGCGCGCCGATATGCGCCGCATGCTGTTCAGCCACCTGTTCTTCGCGCTCCTTCACGGCGATGGTGATGGTGGCAATGATGCCGATCACTGCCAGCCCACCGGCCATGATCCAATAGGCGGTCGCATGGCCGAAGCGCTGCACGAGCATCACCGTCACGGCGGCGAGCGCAAACCCCAGGGCAATGACGAATGGAATGGCCACCGATGCCCGTGCAAGGTACTTCAACACCATCGCGCCGGCGGCCGATTGGGCGTCCCTGAGCAGGCGTTGGAACACGGCAGCCTCTTCGTCCGCTAGAGCTGCGATCTCGACAGCGCGCCGAGCACGAACCCGGCAATCGCCGCGACAGCGCGCGTCGCATACGTCCCTGGGGGGCCAGCGATATCGCTCTGTGCCATGGGCGTGATACCGCAAATCCTTGGTCTCCGGCAGAACGCCGCCGCTCAGCTTTTGTTCAACGCCCGATCCCTACATCCCTGGTCGGATGCTCCTGGTGTAATGGGCGCATCTGGCAAAGTCCGGGGCGGGCGCAGTGCGGATTGAGCAAAGTTCGGCCAAGCGCTGGGACGAGATCGCCCCTGCTGTCGAGCAATCACGCAACCGCACGCCCATTGCGTGATCAGCCGGCGATGCAGCGCAACCGGTATGCCCGGAACATTGCCGGAGATCGGGCGTTACCGCCACGGGAGCTTAGACTGGACAAGGAGCACACACATGGCGCGCCGATCCTCCCGTCGGGCAGCGAAATCGGTGAAGTCGGCAAAGTCGGTAAAGAGTGCGCTGAGCCGCCACACGCGCAGTACACTCAAGACCCGCCGCAGCGCTGGCCGCAGCGCTGGCCGCAGTACTGGCCGCAGCACCGCCCGCCGCAGTAAAAAGGCGAAGAGCAAGGCCAAGAGGGTGCCGAGGCGCACCTCGCCCTAGCGCCGACACGGCGCGGACGCATGCACGGTAACGCGGCGTCCGTAAAAGTGCCGGCCGGCCCATCGGCAATTCGGACACGGCGCCGGTGTGCGCCCGTGCGGGGTGCCGCTGTCGCGGCGGGCGCCAGGCTGCACACGCACTTTGCGAAGCGTCGGCAACCCTCAACATGCGCGTTGGCCTGCACTGGTAGCAGGCCGTCTCCACCGCGATCGCCTGTCGCTCACATCAGCGCCGCGCTGCAGGCGCGCGCCGCTGCCGCAATCACCGCAAGCGCGTCCACCGAACCCTCCGCCTCGCCCTTCTCGAAATCGCCTTCGACCATTGCCATGCGATTGGTCACGTGGGCGAAGCACAGCACTGGCTTGGCGCGCGCAACGCCAAATGCGTAGAGCGCCGCCGCCTCCATCTCGACCGCCAGCAATCCTTTGGCCTTCATGGCGCTGATTGCCTCGGATGTCTCCCGGAACGGCGCATCCGTCGTCCAGGTAGCGCCGCGTTCAACCGGCACGCGCAGACCACGCACGGCGTCCGCCGCCGCTCGCAGCAGGCGTGGATCTGCGCCGCTGAACTCCCCAGCCGGGAGGTAGTGGTAGCTCGTGCCCTCGTCGCGCAGAGCCCGATCGATCAGGATGAAGTAGGGCGGCGGCCGCAACTCCACGAGCTGGCCCGCGGAGGTCATGCTGATCAACAAACGGCAGCCGCAGGCAAACAGCTGTTCGGCGACGAGCACCGCAAACGGCGCACCGACGGCATGGCCGATGAACCCGAGATCGAGACACGGGTCGGTCAGCCGGAAGAGTTCGGTGTGATAGCACGCCCAGCCGCGATCGCGCGCGGCGGCGCCCGTCGACCTGAGATGACGCACGACGTCCCCGTCGGGATCGAGAACGCAGACTGCCGGCACAGACGCTTCTGCCAGCCCCTTCTGGCGGCGCGCTTCCCGCAACAGGTTCTCCGGCGTGAACGCCGAGGGGGCGCCGTGCGACTTGGCGGCAAGGATCGGCAAAGGCTCGTTGACATGCATGCTGCGCCTTCCGGAAACTTGCGCGCTCGAGTGATAGCCGCTTCCGCTTCGCCGCGGAAGGGCGGCATCGCCTGAAGGACGCCGGTGGTGGCGTGCCGCGCGCGCGTACCGACGGCGCAGCCG
>JBPYEF010000398.1:0-5767 GCA_051985875.1 Hyphomicrobiaceae bacterium | reverse complement strand
GCGCACCCCGCTAGAGCGGTACTGCGGCTCCTGCATGGCCAGCACGACGAGGTCGTGGGCGGCGGGATCGGCCGCGGCCGGGCCAGCGGCCGACAGCCGCCCCGGCAGCTTGCGCGAGGCGAGCTCGAGCAGGCCCTGCCGGCCCTTGATCGGCATGCGCACGATCACGCCCTCGGCGTTGATGAGCTCGGCTTCGGCCGGCAGGCAGATCAGCGCAGCGGTGTGGCGCGCGGCCACCAGTTTGGCCGCGAGCAGCGAACCGTAGGACGCGCCCATGATGAGGACGTTGTACACCTTGCCCATGACCGCGCCCTTCCCTTAGCCTAGCCTTCGCCCATTGCCTTGCTGCCGTTCGATACGCTCGTTCGCTCGCGCGTGCGACCACCGGGGTGCGATCCTGGCGTCCGATCACCGGCGTGCGATCACCGTCGTCCAGCGCACGCCGTCGCGGCCGCAGGCCTTGCCGCGGCGCACGCGGTGCCCGCATGCTAGAGGCAGATTGGCTCCGATGGAAGCTGCGCGCGCCGCTGGCGCGAAATTGTCGCCGACGTCGCGGCGCCGAGCGCAGGCGCAGCATCAGACCTAAGCCTCGGCGCGGAACGGGCGTGCCAACAGGCCGGCGATCGCCGCCTCGACGTCCAGCCTGCCTTCGCAGATGTCGTGCACCGCCCGGCAGATCGGCATCTCCGCACCCGTTGCCGCCGACATCAGCGCGAGGGCTGCGGCGGTGTAGACCCCTTCGGTCACCGAGCGTCGCGCGTCGAGCACGGCCTTGAGCGTCTCGCCGCGTCCGAGCGCACGGCCGAGGCTCATGTTGCGCGATTGCGTGCTGCCGCAGGTGAGCAGCAGATCTCCGAGGCCGGAGAGACCGATCAGCGTCTCCGGGCGCGCGCCCATGGCGGCGGCGAAGCGGCGCAGCTCGGCGAAGCCGCGGGTGACGAGGGCGGCATGCGCGTTGGCGCCGAGGCCCTTGCCGGCGACGATGCCGGCGGCGATGGCGAGCACGTTCTTGACCGCCCCGCCGAGCTGTACGCCGATGGCATCGCGCGTCCAGTAGATGCGCAACTGCCGGCTGCCGATCGCCGTAGCCAGCGCCTCCCCGAGCGCCTCCTCGGCGGTCGCCAGCGTCAGTGCTGCTGGCAGCCCGCGGGCGACCTCGGCGGCAAAACTCGGGCCGGACAGCACCGCCTGGGTCGCGTGCGGCAGCGCTTCGCTGAGCACCTCGCCGAGCAGCTTGCCCGTGCCCTGCTCCAATCCCTTGGCGCAGATGACGACCGGCTTGCCGGGCGGCAGATGCGTGGCAAGGGCGGTGGCGCATTGGCGCACGTGCTGCGCCGGGGCGACCATCAGCACGATGTCCTGGGCGGCGATGCGCGCCAGGTCATCGGTGGCCTCGAGCTCGGGGTGCAGCGCGACGCCCGGCAAAAACGGCGTATTACAGTGGCGCGCGTTGATCTCGGCACGCACCTCCGCCTCCCGCGCCCACAGCACGGTTGTGCGGCCGGCAAGCCGCATGGTGTGGGCGAGGGCCGTCCCCCATGCCCCGCCGCCGAGGATGCCGAAGCTTGACAAGCCCATCGCCGGGGCCCGGGGTCACGAGCTGGCGGTGCGCATGATGAAGGGGTTGCCGCCGCCCGCTGCGTTGTTGATCCACACGCTCTTGGTTTGCAGGTAGGCCTCGATCGCCTCTACCCCGTTTTCGCGGCCGATTCCGGACGCCTTGTAGCCGCCGAACGGCATCAGGAAGCTTACGGCGCGGTAGGTGTTGACCCACACGGTGCCGGCGCGGATGCGCCGCGCCATGGTGATCGCGCGGCGTACCGACTGCGTCCACACGCCGGCCCCCAGTCCGTAGGCGATGTCGTTGGCGATGGCGACCGCCTCCTCCTCGTCGCGGAACTTGATCACCGACAGTACCGGGCCGAACACCTCCTCCTGGGCGATGCGCATGCGGTTGTTGACCCCGGTGAAGATGGTGGGCTTCACGAAGTACCTGCCGCCGCCTTCTTCCTTGGGCGCAGGCCCGCCGCCGAGCACGCACTTTGCGCCCTCGCCCTTGCCGATTTCGATGTAGGAGAGAATCTTCTGGTACTGCGGCGGCGTGGTCACCGGGCCGACCTGGGTTTCCGCCTGGCTGGGGTCGCCGAGCTTGGCCGTCCGCGCCATGGCGACCAGCTTCTCGACAAAGCGATCGTGGATGCTTTCCTGCAGCAGCAGGCGCGATCCGGCGATGCAGGTTTGCCCGGTCGCCGCGAAAATCCCGGAGATGGCGCCGGCAACGGCGTCGTCGAGGATGCAGTCGTCGAACACGACGTTCGGCGACTTGCCGCCGAGCTCGAGCGACACCTTCTTGAAGGTTTTGGCGGCGAGCTCGTTGACGCGGGCGCCGGTGACGGTGCCTCCAGTGAACGCGACCTTGGCCACCCGGGGATGGGTAACGAGCGGCTCGCCGACGACGGCGCCATAGCCCGTTACCACGTTGACGACGCCCGGCGGCATCTCGGCCGGCTCGATCACCAGCTTGACGAATTCCAGCAACGACGCGGTCGTGAACTCGGAGGGCTTGAGCACCGCCGTGCAGCCGGCCGCGAGCGCCGGCGCGAGCTTCCAGCCGACGAGCATCAGCGGCGAGTTCCAGGGCGTGATGAACGCACACACGCCGACCGGCTCCTTCAAGGTGTAGGTGAAGATGTCCGGCCGGTCGATCGGCACCACTGCGCCGTGTATCTTGTCGGCAAGGCCCGCGTAGTAGTAGTACCACTCGGGCAGGTACTTGAGCTGCGCCAGCATCTCGGAGATCAGCTTGCCGTTGTCGCGCACCTCAACCTGCGCCAGATGTTCCGCGTTCTTCTCGATCAGGGCGGCGATGCGCCGCAGCAGCTTGCCGCGCGCGGTCTGGGTCATGGCGGGCCACGCCCCCGAGTCGAAGGCGCGGTAGGCCGCCTCGCATGCCCGGTCGACGTCGCGCGCGTCGCACTCGGGAATCGTCGCCCACGCCTCGCCGGTGTACGGGTCGAAGGTCTCGAACGACTTTCCCGACGCCGCCTGGCACCACTTGCCATCGATGTAGGTCTGATACTGCTGGAGCCTTGTCGGTCGGTCGAGCATGCAAACCTCCTCAAGAACCGCGAGCAGCACCCCACGCGGGCCCCACCCGGGCAGGGCCGTCGGCCTTCGGGGCGGTGCTGCGCGACCTTACGCGTTCTCTAGCATATGCGCATTGCGCCGGCCGCTGGCAATGTGCGCAGCGGCGGGCTTGCGCATGCCGCCGGCGAAGCTGCCGCGCGCTACTTGACCGCGCCCCCGGTGATGCCGCTGATGAAGCGGTCGAGGAACAGGTTGTAGGCGACCGCTACGGGGACGCTGGCGATCAGCGCCGCGGCCATCAGCTCGCCCCAATAGAAGACGTCCCCGCGCACCAGGTCGGTGGCCACGCCGAGCGTCACCGGCTTCGCATCGGAGGAGGAGATGAAGGTCAGGGCATAGACGAATTCCTGCATCGTCAGGGTAAAGGCAAAAATGACGACGGTCAGAATGCCCGGCACGGACAGCGGCAGAATCGTCTTCACAAAGGCGCCGATCACCGTGCAGCCGTCGACGATCGCCGCCTCCTCGATCTCGCGCGGCACCGATTTGAAGAAGCCCATGAACAACCAGGTGCAGAACGGGATGGTGAAGGTCGGATACACCAGCACGAGGGACCACAGCGAGTCCTGCAGGCCGAGCTCGGAGATGACGCGCGACAGCGGCAGAAACAACAGCGTCGGAGGCACCAGGTAGGTGAGGAAGATGCCGATGCCAAGGCTCTCCCCGCCTCGCCCCGACATGCGCGCCAGCGAATAACCCGCCGGCAGGGTGACCAGCAGGGTGATGATGACGACGCACACCCCGATCAGCGCGCTGTTGTAGAGCCACTGCACGAACAGCGTCTCTCCGAACAGGTAGCGTATGTGTTCCAGCGTCGGGGAAGCCGAGAACCAGTACGGATTGGACTTGAGGTTGTAGAGGTCGCCGTCGGTCTTGAACGTCGTGATCAGCATCCAATAGAACGGGAAGGCGGCAAACGTCACCAACGCGATCACCGCCGCATAGAACGATCCCTCTCCGAGCAGCAACTTGGCGAGCCGGGGCATGTTAGATCTCCCGGCGCCGCAGCGCCCGCAGGAAGGCGATGACCGCGAGCAGCAGGAAGGGGAACAGGAACAGGCAGATTACGGCGCCGTGGGCGACGTCGCCCGACATGATACCGATCTGGAAGGCGAGCGAGCCGAGCACCTGCGTGCCATTCATCGGTCCGCCCTTGGTCAGCAGGTATACGACGCTGAGATCGGTGAAGGTGAAGACCGTCCCAAAAATCAAGGCAATGAAGACGATCGGCGCGATAATCGGCAGGATGATCTGATAGTTGCGCCGCCAAAACCCCGCGCCATCGACGGTCGCGGCATCGAGCACGTCCTTGGGCACCGAGGTAAAGCCGGCGATGAAGATCACCACCCCGAACGGGAACAGCCGCCAGGCGTGCACGACGGTGACGGCGAGCATCGCCAAGTCCTCCTGACCGAGCCACTGCGGTGGGTTTGCGACATCGATCAGGTGTGCGGCCGCCAGCGTCCAGTTGATCACGCTGTAGAGCGAATCGAACATCCACTGCCAGGCGAGCACCGCCAGCGAAACCGGTACCGCCCAGGGCAGAACCACGAGCGCGCGCGCAAGCCAGCGCAGGGGGAACTCGCGCATCAGCAGCATGGCTGCGAACTTGCCGAGCAGCAGGCCGATGATCTGCGCGCCAATGGTAAAGATGAAGGTGTTGAGCAGGGTACGACGGAAGATGTCGCTGTGCATCACGTCGAAGAAGTTGCTGAGGCCGACGAAGCGGTAATTCGGATCGAAGATCGTGTAGGCGCTGACGCTGTAGTAGATGGCGAGCAGGAACGGCAGGGCGACCAGCACGAAGACGTAGAGAATGGCTGGCGCGATGAACAGCGGGCCGACCAGCGACGGGCGGTCCAGCAGAAAGCGCGATCTGGCGCGGGGCAGGGAGGCGGCGACGGCGGTCACGGCGAAACTCCGGAATTATTGGCGAACTTGGCGGCCATCGGCATCGAAATAGCGCAGCTCCGATTGGCGCACGGCAAAGTCGTGCCAGGCTCCGGCGCTGATGCCGTCCAGCGCCACGTGCGCGGGAAGCTTGGCGGTCACCTCGCGCTTGGCCGTCCTGCCCTGCAGCTCGCCGTACAGAATTCGCTCCGAGCCGAGATACTCCATGCGGTCGACGCGAAACGGCATATCCATCAGCGCGCCGCCGTTGAGCAGCGCCTTGGGCAGAAAATGCTCCGGGCGAAAGCCGAGCGAGCCGCCGTCCCGCTGGATCAGGTTCATCGGCGGAGTGCCGAGAAAACCGGCGACGAATTCGTCGGCCGGGTGCTCGTAGATCTCGGTCGGCGACCCGATCTGGCGCAGCTTGCCGTGGTCGATCACGGCGATGCGGTCGCCCATGCCCATCGCCTCGACCTGGTCGTGGGTGACGTAGATGGTGGCGGTACGCACCTTCTGCTGGAACTGCTTCAGCTCGCTGCGCGCGCTGGCGCGCAGCTTGGCGTCGAGATTCGACAGCGGCTCATCGAGCAGGAACACGCTCGGCTCGCGGACCAAGGCGCGCGCCAGCGCGACGCGCTGGCGCTCGCCGCCGGAAAGCTCGCGCGGGCGCCGTTGCGCAAGATGGTCGATACCGAGCAGGCGCGCCGCCCACTCGACCTTGCGTTTGATC
>JBPYEF010000397.1:0-6962 GCA_051985875.1 Hyphomicrobiaceae bacterium | reverse complement strand
ACCCTTCGACATGTCCTACATCACGACCACGCACCTGCTCGAGCGCATCCATCCAAAGACGCTCGTTGTCAATGATCCCGCGAGCGTTCGCAACGCGCCGGAGAAGGTGTTCGTGCTCGATTTCCTTGACCTGATGCCGCCGACCCTGATCACGCGCAATGCCGAGGAGGTGAAGGCGTTCCGCGCCGTGCACAAGGACATCATCATCAAGCCGCTCTACGGCAACGGCGGCTCCGCCGTGTTCCGCCTCGGCCCGGGCGACACCAATCTGAATTCGCTGATCGAGCTGTTCCTGACCGTGTTCCGTGAGCCGTTCATGGTGCAGGAGTACCGACCCGAGGTGCGCGCCGGCGACAAACGCATCATTCTCGTCGATGGCGAGGTGGTCGGCGCCGTCAACCGCGTTCCCTCCGTCGACGAGACGCGCTCCAACCTGCACATTGGCGGCGTCGCGCACCCAACCGAGCTCACCCCCCGCGACCGGGAGATCTGCGCCCGGCTCGGCCCCGAGCTCAGGCGGCGAGGGCTGTTGTTCACGGGCATCGACGTGATCGGACCCTATCTCACCGAGATCAACGTCACCTCCCCGACGGGAATTCGCCAGATCCAGGCTTTCGCCGGCACCGACATCGCCGCGCTGATCTGGGATGCGATCGAGGCGAAGGCACGAGTGGCCCGCTGAGCACCGGGGCGCTCCGGTGTGTCGCAGCGGCCGCTGTTGGGCCTCACAAGCGCCGCCGTTTTGTGTATCACTAGCGCGCCGGTATGGCGACGGGGCGGCCGCAAGACGGCCAACAGGCGCGCAGCATCGCGATGCGCCGAAGGGGATGGCTCGAGGGAGCGACTCGCTACCGTCGCCGCCGCGATGAGAGAATCGCAACGGGTCGGGTATGTGCGCCAAATTTCGTACACAGCTCCGCGAGCTGGCCTTCGCCGCCACGCCGGCGATCATCCTGGTGCTCGCGGCCTTCTGGCTGACCGCGCAGTTCATTACCCCCGCGCCGCCCAAGACGATCGCCATTGCCGCGGCGCGGCAGGGCAGCCCATACTACGAGGCGGCGGTGCGCTATGGGCGCATTCTCGCCGACAACGGGGTGGCGCTCGACGTGGTGCAGACCTCGGGCACGATCGAGAACATCCGCCTGCTCAGCGACCCTAGCGCGCCCGTTGCCGCGGCCTTCGTGCAGGGCGGCATCACCAACAGCAAGGACCTGCCCGCGGTCGCTTCGATCGGCCGCGTGTTCTATGAGCCGGTGTGGATCTTCTACCACGGGCCGGAAAGAATCGAGCGCCTGACGCAGCTGGCCGGTAAGCGCGTCCTGATCGGGCCCAAGGGCGGCGCGACGGCGGCGCTTGCCGAGCGGCTGCTTGCGGCCAGCGGCGTCACGGCCGCGACCGCGACGCTGATAAACATGGAGTTGCCCGAGTACGTCGCCACGCTGGAAGCGGGCGCGGCGGACGCCGGGCTGCTGGTGCTCGCGGCCGAGGCCCCGACCATTCGCCGCCTGCTCGCCAGCGACGCCGTGCGGCTGATGCACGTCACCCAGGCGGACGCCTACGTGCAGCGCTTTCCCTTCCTGTCCAAGCTCGTGCTCCAGCAAGGCGTCATCGACTTCGCGCGCAACATCCCAGCGGTGGACACGGCCATCCTGACGACCACGGCGGCGCTGCTGGTGCGCAAGAATTTGCATCCGGCGCTTACGAACCTGCTGACGCAGGCGGTGATCAGCGTCCACGCGCAACCGATGCTGAATGCCAACGGTGAGACCAACGTGTTTCAGCGCGCCGGCGCCTTCCCGATCGCGGACGATCAGGAGTTCCCGCTGTCGCCCGATGCCCTGCGCGTGTACAAGTCCGGCCCACCGCTGCTGCAGCGCTACTTTCCCTTCTGGCTGGCGACCATTGCCGATCGTCTGTTCGTGCTGCTGCTGCCGGCCGTCGGCATTCTGCTGCCGGTGTTGCGCTTCGCCCCGATCCTGTACACTTGGCGGGTGCGGCGCCGCATCGTCTACTGGTATCGCGAGCTGAAGCGCGTCGAAGCCAACGCGGATCGCAGCAAACCCGAACGCGCCATGCACGAGATCGAACGCATAGAGGACGCGGTCAACCTGCTGCCGGTCCCGCTCGGATTTGCCAATCAGCTCTACGATTTGCGCGAGCACATCGACGTGGTCCGCCGCCGGCTGGCGGAACCGCGGGCAAATTTCGCCTGAGGCTGCAGCGCCTAAGGGCCGGCGGCGGCGCGCGCGACGCGGCCCATGCCCGCGCCGGCAACCTCGGTCACCAGCTTTTTCAGCACCGCATCGGCGAAGCTGGCGTAGGATTCGGCCGTGATGACGAACGCGCCGGGACCGCCGATGACGTTGTCGATGTAATAACGCCGCAGGTCGGGCTCGAGCGCGAGAATCGGCAGGCCATTGATGCCAATCCCGGCATGCACGGCGTCATCGCGCGCCTCCTGCGCGGGCCGGCCGCGATTGTTCGCGCCGTCGCCGGAAACGTCGATGATCCGCCGCGCGCTTGCAAATCCGCTCGCAGCGAAAAGCCTGACCGCGTGATCGATTGCCCCGCTGATCGAGGTGCCGCCGCCAAACAGCTGGCGCGGTGCCGCCGCGATCGCGTCGGCCACCGCTTGCATGGCCGCAGCACTGTCGACCCGCGTCCAGGGCAGGACCTGCACCTGCAGCGCCGGTCCCGTCCACTGCACCATCGTGACGGCGATGGCGTGGTGCGCTCCCGCCGTGATCGCCTGCAGCAGCCGTGGATCACGAAAGGCGGCCGCGTAGCCGCGCTGCTGAAGGGCGAAACGCTCCTCGCTGACGCTGCCGGAGGTGTCGACGGCAAGCACCAGCTGCAGATCGACCACCGTCGTGGCGGCGGCGGTGGAGCACGCCGGCAGCAGCGTCGCCCAACACCACAGTGCGAGGGCAATCCGCGGGGTGATCGGCAACAGCGCGCGCATATGTGCGACAGCCAACGCCATGACTTCAGGATCCGAGGCGGCCGCGACCACCGCGGCGCGGCGCCGACGCTCAACCGCCGGCAATCTGCGGCAGAATATGCACCTCACTGTCGGGGGCGATCGGCTGCAGCAGGGCGTCCTGGTAGATCTGGCCGTCGATCGCCACCGCCGCACCGCTCGCGAGATGCGGCGCGAGCGCGGGATACATCTCTCCCAAGCGGGCAAACAGCTGCCGCACGCTCGCCGCCTCGACGTCGAGCTCGACAACACCACCCGTGTACTGGCGCAAGTTGCCGATCAGGGAGACGTGGGCCATGGGTCGAACCGCGCGTTTGCAAGTATCCCCGCAAGTGCCCTGGCACGTATCTCTGACATGCCATTTATCTCTGACATGTCAACCGGCACGCGCATTGCGGCGCGCGCGTGCGGCGCGCCGGTCGTCGGCGCCGGCAACCCTCGTCGCCGAACCTTCCGGCGGCCGGGAACGGCCAGCCGCCATCAACGCTCGCCGTCGCGCCCTAGAGCTTTGCCGCGCCCTTGGCGCGCGCCGCATCAAGCGCATGCAACACCTTGGGCGGCGACATCGGCAGCTCGGTGAAGCGCACGCCCGTTGCATCGGCGATGGCATTGGCCAGCGCCGCCATCGGCGGCACGATCGGTGTCTCGCCGACGCCGCGCACACCGTAGGGATGGCGCGGGTTGGGCACCTCGACGATCACCGTGTCGATCATCGGCAAATCGGATGCGACCGGCACGCGATAGTCGAGGAAGCCGGGGTTCTGCAATTTGCCGTCCGGACCGTAGACGTATTCCTCGTTCAGTGCCCAGCCAATGCCCTGCGCCACGCCGCCCTGATACTGGCCCTCGACGTAGCTCGGATGGATTGCCCGGCCCGCATCCTGTATCGCCGTGTAGCGCACGACCCACACGCGACCCGTCTCCGGATCGACCTCGACGTCGGCGATGTGCGTTGCAAAGCTCGGCGCGGCGCCATGCGCATTGATGCGCGCATACCCCGCGATGGGCCCGCCCGTCTTGCCGGCAATGGCAGCGATGTCCGTGAGCGTCATCGGCACATGCTTGCCGGCGTTCGGACCCGCCGGACGCACGGCGCCATCGGCATAGAGCACCGCGTCCTCCGGCAGCTCCCACAGTTTCGCGGCGCGCTTGCAGGCCTCCTTGATCACCTCGCGCGCGGCCTCCACCGTCGCCATGCCGCTCGAAAACGTCGCTCGGCTACCACCCGTCAAGAAGTTGTACCCGAGCTGACCGGTGTCCCCGATCTGCACGCGTATCTTCTCTAGGGGCACGCTGAGCTCTTCGGCTGCCATCATGCACAGCGAGGCGCGCAGGCCGCCGATGTCGGGCGTGCCGGCGGTCAGGCAAAGCGTGCCGTCCTCGTTGAGCGACAGGGTCACCGCTGTCTCCCCGCCGATGTTGAACCAGAAGCCGCTGGCGACCCCGCGCCCCTGATGCTTCTGCAGCGGTGCGCGCCAGTGCGGATGGTCCTTGGCCTGCTGCAGCGTCTCGACGAGACCGATGGGACCGAACTTGGGTCCGTACGCCGCCTTGGTGCCCTGCTTGGCCGCATTCTTCAACCGCAGCTCGATCGGATCGATGGCGAGCTTGCGCGCAAGCTCGTCGACCACGCTTTCGACGGCGAACTCGGAAATCGGTCCGCCCGGCGCGCGATAGGCCGCAACCTTCGGTCGATTGGTGACGACGTCGAACCCGACCACCCTGACGTTGTCGACGTCGTAGGGCGCGAAGGCGCACATCGCACCCGGTTGCACCGGCGAGCCCGGGAACGCCCCGGCCTGGTACTTGAGTTCCGCCTCGGCGGCCACGAAGCGGCCGTCCTTTTTGGCGCCGATCTTGACGCGCACGTGCGCGCCGGAGGTCGGACCCGAGGCGCGGAACACTTCCTCGCGCGTCATCACCATCTTCACGGGGCGACGCGCCTTCTTCGCCAGCGCCAATGCGAGCGGCTCAAGGTAGACGACGGTCTTGCCGCCGAAGCCGCCGCCGATTTCTGACGAGGTGACGCGAATATTGGCTATGTCCCAGCCGAGCAGCCGCGCACAATGTGCGCGCACGATCCAGTGCCCTTGCGTCGTCACCCACAGATCGGCCTGGCCGTCCTCGGACACGGTGGCGACGCAGGCATGCGGCTCTATGTAGCCCTGGTGCACGGGCTTGGTCGTGAACGAGCGCTCGATCACCACGTCGGCCTGCTTGAAGCCGGCCGCGATGTCCCCCAAGGCGAATTCCACGCGTTTGGCCACATTCGAGGCGGTCTTGGGCGCCGGATCGACGCCGGCGGTGATCAGATCCTCGTGCAGCAACGGCGCGCCGGGCTGCATCGCCTCGACGACATCGATGACGTGCGGCAGTACCTCGTAATCGACCTTGATCAGGCGCAATGCCTGTTTGGCGATCGCGGCGTTGGTGGCTGCCACGGCGGCGACAGGATGACCCTCATAGAGCGCCTTCTCGCGCGCCATCACACTGCGTACGACGTCGCGGTAGTTGATCATCATCTCGCCCGCCGGAATGAATTCCGAGCGCTGGTCCTTGAAATCCTCGCGCGTGACGACCGCCTTAACGCCGGGGAGGCGCAGCGCCGCAGAGACGTCGATCGACTTGATGCGCGCGTGCGCGTGCGGGCTGCGCAGCACGCGACCGACGAGCTGGCCCTGCATTGCCAAATCGGCGCCAAATTTGGCGCGCCCCGTTACCTTGTCGATGCCATCGGGGCGAAGCGGGCGGGTTCCGACCCATTGGAAGTGCGAACCGGGAGCATCCTTCACCTTTTCCTGCATGGGGTCAGGCTCCTCTCATTTCGGAAGCGGCGTCGAGCACCGCGCGGACGATCTTGTCGTAGCCGGTGCAGCGGCAGAGATTGCCGGCCAGCCAGTAGCGCACCTCGGTCTCGGTTGGATTGGCGTTGACATCGAGCAGTGCCTTGGCGGCGACCAGAAACCCCGGCGTGCACACGCCGCATTGCAGGGCGGCGTGCTCGAGAAACTTGCGCTGCAGGGGATGCAGTGCGTCTCCCTTGGCCAGGCCCTCGATG
Source organism: Hyphomicrobiaceae bacterium (assembly GCA_051985875.1). Lineage (GTDB taxonomy): Bacteria > Pseudomonadota > Alphaproteobacteria > Rhizobiales > Hyphomicrobiaceae > AWTP1-13. Next base: position 924 of record JBPYEF010000397.1, on the reverse strand, counting down.
GTGGCAATCGACTGGCCGGCCGCCTCCACACCGAGCATCAGGCAGGAGCAGACCAGGCGCCCGTTGACGGTGACGCTGCACGCGCCGCAATCGCCGGTCCCGCAGCCTTCCTTGGTGCCGGTCAATCCCAGCTGGTCGCGCAACACGTCGAGCAGGGTGTCTTCCGTCTCGCACAGAAACTCGACAGGATCGCCGTTGACGGAAGCGGATATGTGGTGTTTGGCCATTAGCTCTTCCTCGCCCGTTCCAGCGCAATCTGCGCCGCTCGGCGGGCGAGAACGCCCGCAACCTTGATGCGATACTCCTTGGTACCGCGCTTGTCGTCGATCGGGACGCATACGGCGCGCGCGGCGGCATCGAGCTTCGCTAGCGCAGCCTCATCCACCTTGGTGCCGATCAGCGCGCTTGCGGCCGCGGCGACCAGCAACGGGCGCGGCGCCACCGCGCCGAGCGCGACCCGCGCCGCGGTGCAGGTGCCCTTGCCATCGAGTGTGAGGCACACGCCGCAACCCACGACCGCGATGTCCATCTCGGTGCGCGGAATGAAGCGCAAATAGGCGTCGGCCGTGCGCGCGCCCTTGGCCGGCAGCAGGAAGGAAGCAATGATTTCCCCCTTGGCAAGCGACAGCTTGCGCGGACCGATCATGATGTCCTCAACCGGCACGTCGCGGCGACCCCTGGGGCCGACGACGGCGGCCTTGGCGCCGGCGGCGATCAGGGCCGGCACGCTGTCGGCGGCGGGCGAGCCGTTGCACAGGTTCCCCCCCATGGTGGCGCGGCCCTGGATCTGCGTCGAGCCAATCAGGTTGGCCGCCTCGATCACGCCCGGCCACACCGTCTTCAGCCGCGGATGCTCCCTAAGCTCCGCGCCCGACACGGCAGCGCCGACGCGGAATGCGCCGCCCTCCTCCCTGATTTGGCGCA
>JBPYEF010000396.1:0-9758 GCA_051985875.1 Hyphomicrobiaceae bacterium | reverse complement strand
GCCGAACTGCAGGACAAGGCGCCAGCGCTGTCGCTTGCCGGAGCAAGGCCGTCGTCGGCCGAAGCCAGGCCGGGGCCGGCCGTGCCGAGTACGGCGACGTCCGAGGCGATCTCGGCACTGACCAACCTCGGCTACCAGGCGGCGCAGGCAAGCCAGGCCGTGGCGGCGGCGGCGGTCGCGCTCGGCGCCGCCGCCGATACGCCAAAGCTGATCCGCCGCGGCCTACAGGAGCTGGCGCGCTAGGGGGAGCAATGGTGGCACGGTCAGGGCACGGTGGACGGCGGTGGCGGTGGGCGGTGGGCCTGCCTCGGCCAGGGACCGGCGTGCGCGCGTGGCCCTGGGACTTGCCGCCGCCAACCGATGCGGTTTTGCGACCATATCTCGGCCGCCTTTTGCCGGCAGGTCACGGAGCCCCCGATCCCTAGCATGCGACCGCTGCCTGGCTGATGCAGATCTACCTCCCCGTCGCGGAATTGTCCCTCAACGTCGTCGTGCTGCTCGGCATGGGGTTCGCCATCGGCGTGCTCTCGGGCATGTTCGGCATCGGCGGCGGCTTTATAATGACGCCGCTGCTGATCTTCCTCGGCGTGCCGCCGGGCATCGCCGTCGGCACCGGCGCCAGCCAGGTGATCGCCTCTTCCGTGTCCAGCGCGCTCGGCCACTGGCAGCGCGGCTATATCGATTTCCAGATGGGCTATCTGCTGATCGGAGGGGGCCTCCTTGGCGCGATCGCCGGCGTCAGGGTGCTGTATATACTGAAGCAGCTCGGCCAGCTCGAGCTGTTCGTGTCGCTGACCTATGTGGTGCTGCTCGGGGTCATCGGCGGGCTGATGCTGATCGAGAGCATCCGCACGCTCAGGGCGGCGCCCCTGGCGAGCGGCGGCTTCTCGCGCCGCGCCGGTCAGCACACCTGGATCCAGCGCTTGCCGCTCAAGCAACGCTTTCCCCATTCCAAGCTTTACATCAGCGCCATTCCGCCCGTCGCCATCGGCGCCTTTGTCGGCTGGCTGACCGCCATCATGGGCGTCGGCGGCGGCTTCGTCATGGTGCCGGCGATGATCTATCTGCTGCGCATGCCGACACGGGTCGTGATCGGCACCTCGACCTTCCAGATCGTGTGCATCACGGCGTTCACGACGCTGCTGCAGGCGATCCAGAACCACAGCGTCGACGTGGCGCTGTCATTGCCCCTGATCGTCGGCGGCGTGCTCGGTGCGCAGTTCGGCGTGGGGTTTGTGGAGCGGCTAAAGGCCGAGCAGCTGCGCGCCCTGCTCGCACTGCTGGTGCTTGCGGTCGCCGTGCGCATGGCGCTTGGCCTCGTGGTGCCGCCGAGCGACGTGTTCAGCATCGAAGCGCCTCCCTGACCGCGAGCGTGCGCCGGCGAGCCAAGGGCATCGCACTGTACCTGCTCGTGCGCTTTTCCAACGGCCGCGCGGGAGGCAGCGGGCATGCGGACCACGAGCGTGGCAGCACGGAGCCCCCTCGCTGCGGCGATGGCCGGTTGGCAACACAGGAGTCGGGCCCCAGGGATCGGGCCCAGGAATCGGGCCCAGGGATCGGACCCAGGGATCGGGCCCAAGGATCGGACCCTGAGATCGGGCATTGGGAAAGGTTGGGATCGGGCGCTCGGCCCGGCATCGGGTTCGGGCAACCGGTTCGGGCACTTGGTTCGGGTCCTAGGCTTCGGCGTCGGTTTGGGCCCTGGGTTTCGGCCCTGGGTTTGGGCCCTGGGTTTGGGCCCTGGGTTTGGGCCGGCGCTCGCAACACTCGTAATGGCGATGCCCCGCGTGGGCAGCGCACCGGCGGCGCACAATTCTTCCCTTTGTCCTGGAAATCGGCTAAGCGCAGCGGCCATGCCCGCCAGCGCCTTGATGAACGTGATGATCGCCGCGGCCCGCAAGGCCCGGCGGGGGTTGACGCGCGACTTCGGCGAGATCGAACAGCTGCAAGTCTCGGTCAAGGGCCCCGGCAATTTCGTCACCGCCGCCGATCACCGCTCCGAGGAGACGCTGTTTCGCGAACTGTCGAAGGCGCGGCCCGGTTACGGCTTCCTCATGGAGGAGCGCGGGGCGATCGCCGGCCCCGACAAGACCCACCGCTTCATCGTCGATCCGCTCGACGGTACGACCAATTTCCTGCACGGGATCCCGCTGTTTTGCATCGCCATCGCGCTCGAGCGCGACGGCGAGGTCGTGAGCGGGCTCATTTACAATCCCGTCCTCGATGAACTGTACACGGCCGAGAAGGGCCACGGTGCGTTTCTTAACAGCCGCCGACTGAGGGTCGCCGCGCGCACCGCGCTTGAGAATTGCGTGATCGCGGTTGACATACCGCATCGCGGCCGCCCCAACCACGCCCGGTTCATCGAGGAGTGCACCGCGCTGATGGGACAGGTCGGCGGACTGAGGCGTACAGGATCTGCCGCGATCGACCTGGCGTGGGTGGCCTCCGGCCGCTTCGACGGCTACTATGAGCGCAATCTCAGCCCTTGGGACGTCGCGGCCGGAACGCTGTTGGTGCGGGAGGCGGGCGGCTTTGTCAGCGATGCGGCGGGCGCACCGCGCGCGGGAACCGGCGAGAGCATCGTCGCCGGCAATCAGAGCATCCATCGCGCGCTCATCGCCCTCCTTGCCGCCGAGGCACCGGCCGAGCGCATACAACGCTAGGCCAGCGGGCTGACCGGTGACGCTGCGGCCGCACGCCGCGGCACGCCGTTCCGGTCGGAACAGCATTCCTCAACCGTGGCACGAAGTTGCCGGTTTGTCGTGCGAGTGTCTTTGGCTAATGTCGATCAGATCGAGGCGGAGGACGACGCTGATGGCTAGAGCAAGATCCGCGGAGCGCTCGCCACCTTCCCTGCATCGCACCCTGTTCACGCCCGGGCTGTACCTGTGGCGCATGTTCGTGTTCCTGGTGCTGGTCGGGTTCCTGGTGGCCATTCTGCACCGCCAGCTGTGGAGCGCGATGCTCAACAATCCGGGGTTGAACATGCTGATCTGCCTCGTCCTGGTGGCGGGCATCCTGTTCGCCTTCCAGCAGGTCGTGCGCCTTTATCCGGAGATCCGCTGGGTCAACGCCTTCCGCATCGCCGACCCCGGTCTTGCCATCGCCCACCGGCCGGTACTGCTTGCACCGATGGCCACCATGCTGCGCGACCGTACGGGCTCGCTATCGCTCTCGGCCACGTCGATGCGCTCGATCATGGATTCGATTGGCTCGCGCCTCGATGAGGCGCGCGACACCGGCCGATACCTCGTGGGGCTACTCGTGTTCCTCGGGCTGCTCGGCACCTTCTGGGGTTTGCTCGACACCATCCAGTCCGTCGGCAAGGCGATCAGCGCCCTCGACACGCGCGGAGGCGGCGACAGCGTCGCGGTATTCGACGAATTGAAGAACGGCCTCGCCGCGCCGCTGCGCGGCATGGGCACGGCGTTCTCCTCCTCGCTGCTCGGCCTCGGTGGATCGCTTGTGCTCGGCTTCCTCGAGCTGCAAGCCGGCCACGCTCACGGTCGATTCTACAACCAGCTTGAGGAATGGCTCTCCGGCATCACCGAGCTCGCACCGGGCGCCTCGCAGAGCCTCGACCGGGTCGGTGACTACGCGAGCCACCAGCTGCAGGCGGCAATCACCGACATGCACCGGGCCATCACCGAACTCAGCGAGCGGATTGGAGGCGCCCCGCGCCTGGACGGCCAAGGACCCCAGGCCGAAGAGGCCGTCAAGGAGCTCGCCAAGGGCGTCGATCAGTTGGTGCGGCAGATGCGCGCCGAGCAAAAGGTCGTGCGCGAGTGGGTCGATGAGCAAGCGGCGCAGCAGTCGGAGGTCGCGTCCGTGCTCAAGGACCTGGCCGCCAACGTGGCGCGCAAGTGAGCGGGAGTGAACCATGGCCTATGGACGCGCGCGCAAGGCCACGACGTACGGCGAGTTCTGGCCGGGCTACGTCGATGTGCTGTCGACCCTGCTGCTGGTCGTCACCTTCCTGATGTCGGTGTTCATGGTGGCGCAGTACTACGTGGGCCAGGAGGCGAGCGGTAAGGATACCGCGCTGCGCCGGCTCAACCGGCAGATCGCCGAACTGACCAATCTGCTGAGCCTGGAGAAGGGCAGGGGCAAATCGCTCGAAGACGAGCTGGCGAGCATGCAGGCGTCGGTGTCCTCGTTGCGCACCGAGAACGGGCGCTTAACGGGCCTCGCCGGCGCCAGCGGCGAGAAGGACGTCCGCATCACCGGCCTCAGCAAGGAGCTCGACGAGCAGCGCGGCGTCTCCAACGACGCGCTCGCCAGGATTGACCTGCTGAACCAGCAGCTGCTCGCTCTGCGCCGCCAGATCGCGGCGTTGAACGAGGCGCTGCAGGCGGCGGAATCGAAGGACAAGGAGAGTCAGGCGCGCATCTCCGATCTCGGCGCCCGCCTCAATGTCGTTCTGGCGCGCCAGGTCCAGGAGCTGCAGCGCTACCGCTCCGACTTCTTCGGCCGTCTGCGCGAGCTGTTGAAGGACCGCAAGGACATCCGCGTCGTCGGCGACCGGTTCGTGTTCCAGTCCGAGGTGCTGTTTCCCTCCGGTCAGGCGACGCTCACCCCTGAGGGCCTAGCCACCATCGACCAGCTCGCGGCGGCGATCCTCGAGCTGGAAAAGAGCATTCCCAAGGAGATCGATTGGGGGCTGCAGGTCGACGGCCACACGGACATTCGCCCGATTTCCAGCGCGCAGTTTCCCTCCAATTGGGAGCTGTCGAGCGCGCGTGCCACATCCGTCGTCAAGTACCTGATCAGCCGAGGCGTTCCGCCGAAGCGTCTGGTGGCCGCCGGTTACGGTGAATTCCAGCCGCTCGAGGAGGGCGACAGCGAGGAGGTGCGGCGCCGCAACCGGCGCATCGAGCTCAAGCTGACGAACCGGTGAGCGGCCGCGCCGAGGCGCTAAGCAAGGTCCTGCTTCTCGCGTTGCTCCGCGGTGGGCTTGTACATTAGAATCGCACGACGCATGGCTGCCGATTCTCCCTGGCGAGGGGTAGCGGAATGGGCCCGGATAGGCCGGCGCGGCGTGCAGGGCCGGCCCGTGCGTGATTGGGCGACCGGCGAGGACGAGGAGCGACCGTGCACGAGTGGTTCTTCCGGCATGGCGGCCGCAAGCGGCTGATCGACTGGCTCGGGGTCGACTCCTGGATCGACTCCTCGCTCGCCGGGGCGTGGCAGGCCTGGCAGGACCGCTGGAACGCCTTCACCAGCTTCTTTGCCCGCTTCCGTTTGACGGGCTGGAAACGGCTCCTCAACGAGGCGGTCTCGGAAGCGATCACGGTTGGCGTCGGCGGTTTCGTTTTTCTCTACGTGCTGGCGCTGCCTGCGTTCACCGAATTCGACGAGAACCGCATCAACACCGGCAAGTACGCGGTCAAGTTCCTCGATCGCTCCGGCAACGAGATCGGCTCGCGCGGTATCCTGCACAACGATGCGGTGCCGCTCGAGGAAATTCCCGACACCCTGATCAAGGCGACGCTTGCGACCGAGGACCGCCGCTTCTTCGAACACTTCGGCGTCGACTTCATCGGCACGGGGCGTGCACTGCTGGAAAACGCCCGCGCCAACGAGGTCGTGCAGGGCGGCTCGACCCTTACCCAGCAGCTCGCGAAGAACCTGTTCCTGTCGTCGGAGCGCTCCGTCCAGCGCAAGATCAAAGAGGTGTTTCTCGCCTTTTTGCTCGAGGCACGCTTCACCAAGCGCCAGATCCTCAAAATGTACCTCGACCGAGCCTACATGGGCGGGGGCGCGTTCGGGGTCGAGGCCGCCTCGCAGTTCTATTTTGGCAAATCGGTGCGCGACATCAACTTGGCTGAGGCGGCACTGCTCGCCGGCCTGTACAAGGCGCCCACCAAGTTCGCCCCGCACATCAATTTGCCCGCTTCGCGCGCGCGCACCAACGACGTGTTGAACAACCTCGTCGAGGCGGGCTACATGAGCGCGGGCCAGGTGCAGGCCGCCCGGCTCAACCCCGCCAAGATCATCGAGACGCGCCCGACGCAGAGCCCGGACTGGTTCCTGGATTGGGCATTCGAGGAGGTGCAGCGCATCGCCGAAGGCCGCGGCAACTACGTGCTGACGGCGCGTGTGACCGTCGACCTTGCCATGCAGCAGGCCGCGCAGGATGCGCTGCTGAACGAGCTGCGTCACACGGGCAGCAGCCGCCACAAGGGCTACTCCGGGGCCCTCGTCGCCATGGAACCGGACGGCGCCGTGCGGGCGATGGTCGGCGGCCTCGACTACGAAGACAACCAGTTCAACCGCGCCGTGCACGCGCACCGCCAGCCCGGCTCCTCTTTCAAGCTCTACGTTTACGCCACGGGCTTCGAGAACGGCATGAACCCGCGCTCGATCGTGCGCGACTACGGCGGCCAGTGCGGCAACTGGTCACCAAAAAACTACTCGGGCGGCAGCTCGGGACGCTCGATGCCGGCGATCGACGCGTTCAGGTTGTCGCTCAACATTCCTGCGGTGAACGTCTCGCTCCAGGTCGGCCGCGACAAGGTGCTGGAGATGACGCGACGGCTCGGCGTCGACGGCGTGAAGAAGACGTGCTCGATGGCGCTCGGGGATACGGGCATCTCGCCACTGCAGCACACCGGTGCATACGCGACCTTCGCCAACGACGGCAGGCTCGCCAAGCCCTACGCCGTGCTCGAGCTCTACAATTCTAAGGGCGATCTGATTTATTCGCGCGACCGCGACGAGCCGGAGGCGCCGCAGATCGTCAGTCGGCGGGTGGCCGAGCAGATGAACCAAATGATGCGCGCGGTGGTCACCGATGGCACGGGCAAGCGCGCGGCGCTCGACTCCACCATTGCCATCGGCAAGAGCGGCACGAGCTCGAACTACCGCGATGCCTGGTTCATGGGTATTACCGGCGCGCTGGTGGCGGGCGTGTGGGTCGGCTACGACGACTTCCGCCCCATGCCCGGAATCACCGGAGGAAGCCTCCCGGCGCAGATTTGGCACAACTTCATGTCGGTCGCCCTCAACAACTACCATGACATCCCCACAATTCCCGGGCTTCCGGGCCAGCCCCCGCGACCCGCCGAGGTCGTGGATGCGCGTGCCGGAGATGCCAATGCCAAGCGTGCCGATGCGCAGACGGGCGCGGCGCCGAGCGCGCAGCCCGCGCAGAAGAAGTCGAGCCTGATGTCCGATCAGACACGCGATGCACTGCGCCGCCTCGCCCAGTCGCTGCGCCACGCAGCCGGGATCGAGGCGACGCCCGCCGCCAGCAAGCCAAAGACACCCGAACCCAAGGGTGCCCCGGCGGCGATCGTGCCGGAGCGGCGCGCCGAGGCCCCGGGCGGCCGCGGCCCGCGGCCTTGAACCGGGCCTGGGAGAGCCCGCCTTGGCGCGTTTCAAAAGCTTGCTCGTCAACCTGGCGGTGTTCGCACTGGTCGCCTTCGGCGGCGGCCTCGGCAGCGCCTGGTATATGATCGAGGCGGGCTCGGAGCTCTCCACGCGCAGCGTCGGACCTTGGACCGCGTGGACCGCCGCTGGCCGCTCCGATGCCGACCCCTACACCCGCGCGCACGTCGCGCGCGATGCGCTGCTGCCCATCTCTTCCACCCTCGAGGTCACCTACAAGGCGCGCACCGACAGCCGCGGCGGCAAGCTGAACTCTGCCTGTGACTACGCGCTCGTCGTCGAGGGCCTCGACAATGCCTGGTGGAGCCTCGCCGCCTTCGATACGCGCGGGCGACTGATTGCCAACGCCGCCGAGCGCTACGACTTCACCAGCGACACCGTGATGCGCGAGCCCGACGGGCGAGCGATCATCACGCTCGCGCGCGATGCGCGACCGGGCAACTGGCTGCCGATTGGCGGTGGTGGACGCTTCGTGCTGATCTTGACCCTTGAGGACGCGGCACTCGCCAGCGCGGCCTACGAGGGCGCGCCGGGTGCCAAGTTGCCGGCGATCGAGCGGGTGGCATGTCGATGACCACGGCAGCGAGCGCGCCCTTTCCGCTGAAGGCACCGCGGTGGCTCGACGCCCTCGGTTGGCGGACGCTCGCGGGGGCGCTGCTGACCGCCGGCATCGTGCACATCCTCGCCACCTTGGCCGTGCCGCTGCTCGGATCGGGCAGCGCCTTTGCCAAACTGCGGGCGGACCTGCCGGTCAATCGCATGGTCGTGTGGGCACCGTCCGCGCCGGGCAAGGAAGCGCTGCCATTCCTGATGCCGGACGCGCTCTACGCCGTCTGCCGGTTTGATCTGTCTCGCGATTCCCTCAGCATCACCGCAACCCTCGTCCATACCGGTTGGGTGCTGTCGCTGCACACCACCCTGGGCGAGAACTTCTACGCCATGCCGGCACAGCCGCTCAACCACGCGGAGGTGTCGCTCACCGTCGTACCGGGCGGCGACAAGTTCGAATTCGTTCCCCAATCGCGCCGCCCAGGCGTGGCCGACGCGAGCGTTGCCTCGCCGACGAACGAGGGGCTGGTGATCGTGCGCGCACCCCTAAAGGGGATCGCCTGGCGCCAGGAGGCCGAGGCGATTCTGCGGCGCGCCAGTTGCGCGCCCGTCGCGCGCTAGCGCGGCGCTTACTCCGGCAACTCCAGACGATCGCGCTTGGGTTTGCCCCTGCGCCGCGCCGGCTTCACGCCCTCTCCGTGGCGCTCCCGCCGTACGCCCGGGAAGATGATGATCTGCGCCCCTGGTCGCAGCGCCGGATCCTGCGCCTCCTCCTGCGCGGACCGCGCGCGAAACTGCAAAATCATGGCCATTGTGTCCCTCTGGCCGCGCCCCTCGGCCATCCCTGCCACGACGCGCACTCAAACAACTGCGAATCGCACTTATTTGAATGCCGCACTTGTTAACGAAGTGTTAACGCTCGTCGGCGCCGCGCGCAGCCGGGGCAGTTCGGGCATAGCAGCGGGAAGCGACGGCGCCGGTCAGCGCACCAGCCAGTCGTCCAGGAAATGGCGCCCCTCGCCGTCCTCGACCACGACGACCCACAGATCGGGATCGATGTCGCCCGCACGCGCGAGAATGGCATCGACCTCGGCCTCGGACCGCGCTGCCGCTGCCTGCCAGCGGCGCTCGTCGTCTGCCCTGTAGACGCCGGCCGGGGCCGGCGAGACCAGCACGACGCTGCCGTCGCGACTGATCACCTTGAGGTAGATGGCGCCGCGTTCCCGATCGCCGCGCCGCGCGAGCAGGCAACCGGCACCGGCCCGCGCGCAGCGGCGCAGGTAGGCTTTTACCCAGATCTCGCTCGCGATGCGCACGGGCCCCACTCTAGCGCGCGTGGCACCGGCGGCAATGCCGCGGCGCTCGCGTTCAGCGCGGCGCCGGCTTCGACGCGGTGACGTTGAGCTGGCGCACGAGCTCGGCAGAGATCCGCCCCTTCGGGACCAACCCCTTGTCGAGCTCGAACTCGCGAATGGCGCGTTCGGTCTCGGCGGTGAGCCGACCATCGGCCAGCCCCGGCAGATAGCCGAGATCGGCAAGGACCCGCTGCACACTGGCAATGACCTGCTTGGCCTCGCCGCCCGCGGCCTCCGCGGCAGGGTGGGCGGGGGTGCCATCGCCGCCGCCGAGCAGCAGGCGCTTGAGCAGTTGCTCGCTCGGCGTCGCCGTCAGTGCAAGACCGTGATCGTGCTCGTAAGCCATGATCGCCGCCCGCGTCGCGAGGCCGACGCTGCCGTCGTTCGGAACCGGGCCGAAGCCCTGGGCCGCAAGCTCGAGCTGGATCGCACGCACCGTCGCGTGGCTGACACCGGCCGCCG
>JBPYEF010000395.1:0-8574 GCA_051985875.1 Hyphomicrobiaceae bacterium | reverse complement strand
GGCGCCAAGGGCAAGACCGATTTCGTAAAGGTGGTGATACCCGGCACCGACGGACGCCTACGCGGCGGAACTGCGCGCACGCTCGGGATCGTCGGGCGCCTTGGCGGATTGGGGGCCAGGCCGAAGCGTATTGGCCTCGTCTCCGACGGCGACGGTGCAGTCGCCGCGATCGCCACCGCCCTGAAAATCGCCAAAATGCAGGCCGAGGGGGATCCTCTTCCAGGCGACGTGATCATCACCACGCACGTCTGTCCCAATGCTCCGACGCGCGTCCACCAACCGGTGGAGTTCATGGATTCCCCCGTCAGCGTGGAGGACATGAACGCGCACGAGGTCTCTCGCGACATGGACGCGCTGCTTTCGATCGATACGACCAAGGGAAATCGCATCCTCAATCACCGGGGGTTTGCGATCTCCCCGACCGTGAAGGAGGGCTACATCCTGCGCGTTGCAGACGATCTCGTGCGCATCATGGAGACGACGACCGGGCGTAGTGCCATCACGTTTCCGATCACCATGCAGGACATCACGCCCTACGGCAACGGCATCTACCACATCAACAGCATCATGCAGCCCTCGATTGCGACCGACGCGCCCGTGGTTGGCGTGGCGATCTGCACAGAGACCGTTGTTCCAGGATCGGCCACGGGCGCGAGCCAGGAAATCGATATTGCCGCTGTCGTCAAATTCGCGGTCGAAGTAGGCAAGGAGTTCGGGCGAGGTAGCGCGCAATTCTACGATGCCCAGGAGTTCGCGCGTCTCAACGAACTGTACGGCTCGATGCACCGCCTGAGGCAGCGTCCTGCGTGAGGGAGCGGCGATGGCGACAATCCTTGGAACACTGACGATCGGTCAGGCCCCGCGGCCCGATGTCACGCCGATCCTCGACCGGTATATCGACGCCAGCGTCCCGCGTGTGCACCGCGGCCTGCTCGATGGCCTGTCGCGCCACGAGATCGCGGCCAACTATGCTGCGCAGGATGGCGAGCCGGTGCTGGTCACGCGCCTTGCAGATTCAGGATCGGTGCAATTGAGCGCTCGCAAGGTGCACTCCGCCCTGCAGGGCAAACTCGACGCGCTGGAAGACGAAGGCTGCAGCGTCGTGCTGCTGCTATGCACCGGCGCATTGCGCGGACTTCGGCTCAAACGTGCGTTCTTGCTCGCGCCCGACCAGATCATTCCCCCCGTCGTCGCGGGTCTCGTTGGCAATCGCCGCCTTGGCATCATCGTCCCGCTTGCGTCACAAATCACCTCCGAGAGCGGCAAGTGGAACGCGCTCGGCCGCGAACCGATTTTCGCGGCGGCCAGCCCCTATGCTGCCACGGCAGCTGGCGTCGTCACGGCGGGTCTTGCGCTTGCGGCTCGGGGTGCCGAGGCGCTGCTGCTCGACTGCATCGGCTTTGGCGAGGAGCATCGCCGCGAGCTGCTACGCGCCTGCAAGCTTCCGGCAATCCTCTCGAATGCCCTGCTGGCAAAAATCACCGCGGAGATGGTGCTGGGGTGAGAGCTGCGCCCCAGCCGGACGCAGCGGCAATGCAGCGGCAGGCGCGAGGCGCCGCGTGTCGACTTACCGCAGCCTCCGTGGGCTACCCCGCTCCGGCGGAAAAAGTCAGCAGTGGTGTGCGCGAAAAATGATTGCTTTGCTTCGTGCCTAAGGCGCGAACATCCCGCCAAAGGCAAATCCAACGCCAACTTTGAACGTCACGTCATGCGTCCGGCTTTCAGGCTCTAGCAAGCCATCGACAACCGGAGACATGCCGTAGTCGAAGCCAGTCCATTCCACTCCGGCATTCACGTGAATGATGGGAGTGACCGCGTAATCACCGGATATTCCCAGCTTGTAAAGCGTAGAAGCGCCCAACTCTAGCGACAGGGGCGGGCTCAGCCCGGGAATCGCGTTGACCGCAACATTAGCGTCGAACGTCCGCCCAACGAGAGCGTCGGCGGAGAGAACAAACCTCTGGAATGGCGAATATTGCAGCAGCAGCCCGGCTCCATAATAGCCGTTCGCGTAGTCCTCCCCCGTATTTACCTTTCTGTCCCATTCATGGTGGCCTATTCCAAAGAATGGAATAATCATAAAATTCGGACTTCCGAACCCTTTACCCAGGCGGAAGTCAAAGTCCGTTACGTTTGCACCATCCGGTCCCGTAATCGACCCGAAACCGCCAGGTCCAATAAGTGGACCTCCCACATACTGCGTATGTCCGGTGAAATACGAAAATTGGAAATTGAAATAGAGATTGTTCAGCCACCAGTTATCCCTGCACGTTGGCATAATCGACAGGGAGGTTCCGAAGCCGGGCAGCCACCCACTCTCCGAATCCAGCGGCCCGCCAAAGAATTCCTTGTAGCCGAGGTCGACCGTCTTGTAGTCGAAGCTGATTTGGTTGTTCGAATCGGCGATATAACCGGGCGTACAGGGCGACGGGCCAGCATGATCGACGTCATAGCCGTCGGCACGGGCGCCACCGCAGGCAATCACGACGGCTAAGGCCGAGACGGCGGCGGCGGCGAGTAGCGTGAAGCGCATCATGTGCGGACCCTCGAGACCTGTTACGCGCACGCGCGCCCGCGCAACTCGCGCTCCGGCGACTCCCCCTGCGGACACGCTAAAACAACCGATTCGGACCTGCAGAGAAAGCCGGGATCAGCTCGGTCGGTGTTGAGGCAAACGCTGTTGCAAGTCAGTAACATAGGGCGCATCGCCAGGGCGAATGCACACGCGCCAAGTGACACCATGCCGGGAGCCGACTGCGCAACCCCGGGGAAGGCAGCACACCTTCTAATCGAGTGCGCACCTTTCTTGCCGTGCCCGGAGGCCTTAGCATCGCTTAACAGCCGGGTTTGCCGCAACCGCATCGGGTCGCATGCCGCAGCAGGAGATGTTCGACTTTATCGTCACGGGCGCGGGGTCTGCGGGCTGCGCGGTTGCCGCGCGGCTATCGGAGCGGGTGGGGTACCGGGTACTGCTGCTCGAGGCCGGACCGCGCGACAACCATCCCTGGATTCATATTCCGCTCGGCTACCACAAGCTATTCACGCATCCGCGCTACAATTGGAAGTTCGAGAGCGAGCCTATCGCCGGCCTCAATCACCGCACCTCCTACCAGCCGCGCGGCAAGATGCTCGGAGGTACGAGCTCCCTCAACGGCATGGTGTACATGCGCGGGGCACCCGCCGATTACGATGGCTGGCGTCAGAGTGGATGCGAGGGATGGGATTTCGCGGGGGTCCTGCCGTTTTTCAAGAAGGCGGAAAACCAGGAGCGCGGCGCCAGCGAATTCCACGGGGCCGGAGGACCCCTCCACGTCTGCGATCAGCGGCTCCAGCACGAGCTCGTCGATGCTCTCATAGGCGCCTGTGTCGAAGCCGGCCTTCCCCGCAACACGGACTTCAACGGCGCGAACCAGGAGGGAGTTGGCCGTTATCAGGCAACCGCGTTCGCCGGTCGGCGCTGCAGCGCCGCGGTTGCCTATCTGCGGCCGGCGCGTGGCCGCAGGAACCTCGTGGTTGTGCCCAACGCACAGGCAACCCGCATCCTCCTTGAGGACCGCAAGGCGATCGGCGTCGAGTACCGCACTTCGCGCGGGACGGTGAGGGCGGGCTGCCGTGGCGAGGTGGTCGTGACCGGCGGCGTCTACGGTTCCCCGCAGCTGCTGCTGCTGTCGGGAATCGGCCCCGGCGAACATTTGCGCGACATGGGCCTACCTGTGCTGCACGAGCTCCCTGCGGTAGGCGCCAATTTGCACGACCACTTCAACACGTACGTCGCCTTTCGCTGTGCGAAGGCCATCACCCTCAATGACTTCAACCGGAGCCCGCTGCGCAAGCTTGCCGCCGCGCTGCAGTATGCTGTGGGCCGTCGCGGTCAGCTCGCCGGCAACGGCCTCTATGCCGGCGCCTTCGCGCGCAGCGATGCGCGATTCGACCGTCCGGACCTGCAGATCAACTTTTTCTTGTGGAGCATCGAGAAGCGCGACCGCAGCGCCGTTCGGGCCCATGCCTTTCCCGGTTTTTCGCTTTCCCCGGTACATCTGCGGCCCGAGGGCCGCGGCAGCGTGCGCCTGCGCAGCCCCGACCCGCTGGCCGCACCGAAAATTGACCTCCAATTCCTGTCGACCGCCTATGATGTCGAGGCGATGCTTCAGGGGATCAGGCTGTCGCGGAAAATCGCACAACAGTCCTCCGTTCGAGACTATGTCGTGGAGGAGGTGCTGCCCGGCCCCGGCGTCGCCAGCGAGACGGAGCTGGTTGAGGATCTGCGCAGACGCGGGGTGTCCAATCTTCATCCGGTTGGCACGTGCCGCATGGGAAGGGGTCTCGACGCCGTCGTCGATTCACGCCTGCGCGTGCATGGCCTGCGTGGGCTCAGGGTCATCGATGCCTCGATCATGCCGCAGATCATCTCGGGCAACACCAACGCCCCCACGATCATGATCGGTGAAAAGGGAGCGGCGATGATGCTGGAGGATGCGAGGGCCGGTTGATTCCTGGTGTCTGGCGGCTTGCGTGCAACCACCGCGCGGTAGAATGCCTCGATCTCTTGGGGAAGGCGGTGACGAAGTCTTCGTCCCTCGCCATTGGCGCCCGACCTTACTTGGTGCCGATCTTGTCGACGACGTCAAGAAGTGCGAGCCGACGACGCCATGGCCCAACCTTCATAAAAGCCCATTATGTTCTGGTAAGGATTTCTGCCGTGCTCTGACATTAGAGTGGCGTGAGTTTGCGTATGCGCTAAGGCACGGGTACGCCACTCCGCCACTTGCCATCGCTTCCTGACAGAGGCGACACCTCAGCCTCGCGGTCGTGGCGGCTAGCGTTCCGACCGTTCCCATCCGGGCGCTGGGACCGTGCCCTCTATCAGATCCGCTGCTACTGACGTGCTTGCTGGCACCGGCTTAGTCGGAAGCGCCGCATCCAACTCGTCCAACAGCGACTTTGCTTCGATCAGGTCCGGCAGGTCGAAGCCTTCGGTGAAGGAGGCGTACACCAGCGCGAGCGCGTCGTACGCGTCCGTAATGCGGCTCTGGTCGCGCCAGAGCCGAGCCAAGTCCACGGCTGCGCGCAACGCCCATGTTTTTGCTCCTTGCCGCTGCGCGATGCCCAGGGCAGTGCGGAGTCGCCCTTCGCATTCGGATGCAGGGGCGTTCAGCGCACAAAGAGCGGTGGCATGCAGCCGGTGGATCTCGGCCAGCATGAACCCTTCGCCATAGCGCTCGGCATGCTCCTGCGCCGCCGCGAGATGCTCGAGAGCCGTCTCCGGCCTGCCGGCCAACACGCCGGCCTCGGCAAGCGCGCAGTTGCTCATAACCGTAAACAGAACCGCCCCTGTGTCACGCAGGCGGCGCTGCGCCACCTGGAGCAGCGCCAAACCCTCTGCTCTCTGGCCGAGCCGGCCCAGCGCCCAACCGAGCCATAGCTCTGCGAAGCCTAGCCACTGTGGCAGGCTATGTTGCCTGGCGACCTCGATCGCCTCCGCCGCAGCGCGTTTTGTTGAGGCAGCGTCGCACCGCAACTTGTGGACTACGGCTAAGATACCCAACGCCCAAGAGATGGGATGGGGATTACCGCTGGCGCGGGCCCGCGCGAGCCCCTCACCAATCATGCGCAGTGCCGTTTCTGGTAAGCCCATCAGGCCGCGGACCCACCCTCCGCCAAGGCGGCAGAGGATGCTCGGGTTCTCGCCGTAGGCGGCAAAGTCGGTCGCTTCCACGCCATCGGCATGGATCGTGCCGCGCGCGAGAAGTGGATCGGCCTCGATCAGTTCGCCGGCAAAAAGAAGGGAAAAGCCAAGTGCCCGGCAGGCAACCGCGGTCTGCACCGGATCGCCACCCCGTTCGGCGAAGGAGAGCAGGTCGCGGGCGAGCGAGATCGTCCTCGGCATTGGATGGCGCAACATATGAGAGTTCCAGACCAAGCGGTGCACGGCAAAGTGCCCCGCCCAGCCGGGACGGTGGTCTCCCAGTTCCTTGGCACGCGACGCACACGACTCGACCGCTTGCGCCCCGTAGCCGTGGACGGCAATGAGCGGCACCGCCTGGGCCAGCCGCAAGTCAGCTTCCAGCCGGTCCCGTTCCTCACCCGGCGCCCGCATCCCAAGCTGTTCAAGTGCTCGCTCAAAATGGCCGATGGCCTCGCGGTTGGCGTAGCGTGCAACGCTCTGCTCACCTGCCCGCCGCCAATGCCCGACCGCCGGCCCGGCTTGGCCCGCCCTGGAGCAGTGCCAGGCCAGAAGCTCGGGCTCGCTCTCAGACGCCTCCGGACGCAGCCGCCCGATCGCCTCGGCAATGCGCGCATGCAGCGCACGGCGCTGCTCGCGCAGCAGCATGCCATACGCCGCGTCCCGCAGCAGTGCGTGGCGGAAGGCGTAGCTCGCCTCCGGTGGCAGCCCGCGCCGGTGCACCAGGTCGGCGTCCTCAAGCTGGCGCAGCGCCGGCACCAGGTCCTGCTCGGGCATCTCCGCCACGCAGGCCAGCAGGTCATGGGCGAACTCGCGCCCGATGGCCGCGCCGGCCTGCGCGGCCCATCGCACTGCAGGGCCGAGCCTATCGAGCCGCGCCGCCAGCGAGGCATGCAGCGTGGCCGGCACCGCCGAGGCCGCAGCCGGCAGCGCCGCTCCCTCGCCGGCCTCCAGCACCGCTCTCGTCAGTTCCTCGGCAAACAGCGGCACGCCGTCGGTACGCTCGACGATCTCCTCGACCAGTTCCGGCGGCAGCGCCACTGTGCCCATCGTGCTCGCGATACGCTTGATCAGTGTGGCGCTGTCCCGCTGGTCCAGCCGGCCGAGATGCAGCTTATGCGCCAACCCATCCCAGGGCGCCCGGAACTCGGGGCGATGCGTCACCACCAGCAGCACCCGAAGCGCCCCGACACGCCCCGCCACGAGATCGAGTAGCTCGATGGTGGTCGGGTCGGCCCAGTGCGCGTCCTCAGCCAACGCGAGCACTGGTTTTCGGGCGGCAAGCGCCTCCAGCCGCCGCAGCAGCGCCGCCAGCGTGCGTTCCCGCCGCTGCTGCGGACTGAGGCTCAGAGCGGAGTGCCCAGCGCCGCCCGGAAGCCCGAGCAGATCGCCGATGAGGCTGGCCTCCTCCGGCTTTGGATCAAGTGGCGCGAGCAGGGCTGCCAGCTTGGCCGCCCTCGCCTCCTGCCCGTCCCCCGGAACGAAGCCGGCGGCCCGCTCCATCCGGGTGATGACGGGATACAGCGCACTGTCGCCGTGCTGGGGCGAGCAATACCAGGTCAGGGGTACATACTCCTCGCCCGCGAGTGCTTCCCGCAAGGCGGCGAGCAGGCGCGACTTGCCGATGCCGGCCTCGCCGGATACCAGTACGACCTGGCCATCACCGGACAGAGCCCGCCGCCAGTGGCGGAGCAGCAGGTCGAGTTCCTCCTCCCGCCCGATCGGCGGCACGTGCAGATCGGCAGTGCGAAGCGCCTCGAAGCGGCTCTCGACCTCACTAACCCCGAGCACCTGACGCACATGCACCGGCTCGGAAAAGCCCTTAAGCGTATGTCGTCCGAGATCACGATAGTCGAACAGGCCGCCGACCAAGCGATGGGTGACGGGGGAGATCACGATGGAGTTTGGTGCGGCAATCGCCTGTAGGCGTGCCACCAGATTCGTGGTTTCGCCAATGGCGGCGTTCTCTTGCGTTACGCTCTGCCCGATGAGATCGCCGACGACAACCACGCCGGAGCCGACGGCAATACGGGTCTGCAGCGCCTCACCACCGGTTGTCCTCAATTTTTCGACGGCCCTGAGGATTGCGAGGCCAGCGATGATTGCCCGCTCTGCATCGTTTTCGTGCGCGGCAGGATATCCGAAATATGCGAGCACTCCATCGCCCAAATATTGCGCGACCGTGCCGCCGAGAGATTTCACCTCATTGGCGCAACAGGTCTGGAAGGCGGTAATTACGTTGCGCTGCTCTTCGGGATCAAGGCGCGTGGAGAGCGCGCTCGACCCGACCATGTCACAGAACATGATGGTCAGCTGGCGGCGTTCGGCAGACGGCGCGGTCCGCGGTGCCAGTGAAGCTCGAGGCGCAACTTCCAACGGTGAAGCAAGTTTTGCGCCGCAATTGGAGCAAAACTTCGCCTTTGCCGAGTTCGCATGTCGACACGCCGAACACAAGCGGGGCAATGCCGTACCGCACTGCTCACAAAAATTACTGCCCTCCGGCACCTCCCCGGTGCAGATCGGGCATTGCATCGCTCACACTCCTATCGGCCTCGCGCCGGCAGACGCGATATTGCAGCGCGAGACTGCTCGACGCGCCTGTCACTGGCGGTGTGCTAACGAGACGCGTACAGCGCCGAATCCGTCGCCCGTGTCATCAGAGCCTCTCCTGCGCCTCGGCGAGCAGCCGCATGTTGCGTTGGCAATCACCTCGGCTTCCGCCTGGGCTGCGTCCAAAACTTCCACGTCGACACCGCGATGAGCCTAACATGTCCGTGCAAGTCTGCGAATTTGCGGGCGCGCTCAGGCGTCAGGGAGAAGACGCCGACGAGGTCGACATCGGTGCCATGGACGCACTGGACATTCTCATAGTGCAGCTTGGCAGCATAGCC